>CAYZND010000175.1:0-6056 GCA_964479495.1 uncultured Mesoterricola sp. | reverse complement strand
GAGCAGGCCGAAACCCATGCCGCCGAGCATGGTGGCCAGGAGGGTGAGGGCCAGGGGGCCCAGGCTTCCGGGGGGCAGGTGGATCTGGAAGATGATCACGCCGAACAGCAGGCCGATGGTCACGGTGAGGGCCGCTTCCACGAGGTTGAAGACGGTGCGGGCGACGAAGACCAGGAATTTGTTGGCCGGCGAGGCCACGGTGAGCAGCAGAGTGCCTTCGAAGCGCTCGTTCCGCAGGAGGGAGCCCACTACGAAGACGGCGTTCCGTGTGCAGAGGATGAAGGCGTTGCCGACGATCCAGGGCGCGAGGTCGGCGGGTCCGTGGAGGAAGCGCACCAGCAGGCCGTAGTAGAGCACCTGGAGCATCGGATCGAGGACGTTGATGATCAGGTACATCCGGGGATCGAGCCAGGCGAAGAGCGCCTTGAACGAGAGGAAGGCCATGCGCAGGAAGCGTCGCATCACAGCACGTCCAGGGATGCCGTGACGCGGGCGCGGGTGTCCAGGGTACGGTAGAGCAGCCACGCCACGGCGGCATAGACCGCCGTCACCAGGCAAAGCAGCGCTAGCAGTCGCCCAAAGGACGGTGCATCACCGATGCCCGAGATGGCTTGGCGGGCCAGCTTCAGGAGGTAGGTGGGGCCCAGCGCGTAGGACAAGGGCCGGGTCCAGTCCGGCAGGATCTCGATGGGAAAGGCGATGCCGCAGAGGATGAACACCGGGAAGTCCATGCAGTTCATCAGCACGCGCGTGCTGCGGGAGAGGGCCAGCAGTGCCGAGAGCAGCATCGCGATGGCGACGAAGGAGCCCAGGCCCAACAGCAGCACGCCGGCCAGGATGAAGGGGTGGGCCACCTGGAGCGTCAGCGGCGTGCAGAGGCGGAGGAAGAGGTAGCTCAGGCCCATCGAGGCCGCACCCAGGAGCGTGTTGCCCAGCACCTTGCCGAGCATCACGACGGAGAAGGGTGCCGGCGCCGTGAAGATCACGGGCAGTGCACCCATGAAGCGCTCCCGGTCGATGTCCCCCGCCGAGGAGAAGCTGATGGAGCCCCACATGCTGGAAACCGCAGTGCCTAGCAGCACGAAGCTGACCAGCTGCGCATTGGGCTGACCCGCATACAGCAGGGAGAGCGTCCAGCCGAAGAGGACCGGATGGATCAGGATGCAGAACTTGAACATGGTCCGGGAGAAGGACTGCTTCACCTGGAGTACGCAGGAGGCTCGGATCACGCGGAGCGTCGACATGTCAGCACCCTCCCACCATGGCGAGGTAGGCCTCCTCCAGGTTGGCGCTGGGACCCTCCTCCGTGCACCCGAAGCGCCCCTTCAGGCCCTGGGGCGTGTCGAGCGCCACCAGCATCCCGTGGTTGATGACGGCGATGCGATCGCAGAGCTCGTCGGCCTCCTGCAGGTAGTGGGTGGTGAGAACGATGGTCTTGCCTCGCTTCGCTTGCTGTCGGATGACGTCCCGGAGCGTCCTCGCTCCCACAGGATCGAGGCCGATGGAGGGCTCGTCGAGGAACACGACCTCCGGATCGTTCACCAGACCCCGTGCGATCTGGAGGCGCTGCTTCATGCCCTTCGAAAAGGACTCCATCCGGTGGTGGGCCTTGTCCGCCAGGCCCACCAGATCCAGCAGGTACGCGATGCGCTCCTTCTTCCAGGCTTCCGGCAGGCCATAGAGATCGCAGAAGTAGGAGAGGTTGTCCCAGGCCGAGAGCCGCCAGTAGAGGTTGCGCTCTCCCCCGAGGATGAAGTTGATCCGGCGGCGGAGGGCTTGTTCCTCCCCGAAGCAGTCGAGGCCCAGCACCCGGGCCGTTCCGGCCGTGGGCGCCAGGAGCGTCGTGAGGATCTTGATCGTGGTGGTCTTGCCCGCCCCGTTGGGCCCGAGGAGGCCGAAGATCTCGCCGGCCTCCACGGAGAAGCTCAGGCCCTTCAGGGCATTGACGGTCTGTTTGGTCCGCCGGAACAGGCCCAGGGTCGTATGGAAGTCGCGTGTCAGGTTCCTTACCTCGATGGCGGACATGGGTCTCCTTGTCGAAATACAACTGATTAGATATGAATCTAATCAGATGATTATCGTATCGCCAACCCGATGGGAGGGAAAGCCCCGTTGTCGTCGGAACCGGGCTCAGGGGATCTGCATCAAGGCCTGGAGATAATCCTGGTAGGCATTCCGGTCGAGGCTCACGTACTTGGTGTTCCGGTCGCGCTCCTCGTGCAGGAGGCCGCACTGGCGGAGCTGCTCCAGATGGTGGGTGATGGTGGCGGTCCTCAGGGAAAGGCGTTCGGCCAGTTCCTTGCCGGAGTGGGGCCGCTCGGCCAGGCGGCGGAGGATGGCGAGGCGGCTGCCGTCTCCGATGGCCTTCAGGAACTGGACGAGGCGCGGGTCCGTCGGCGCCTGGGTGGGACGGTCCACCGGGATGACGACCATCAGGATCTCGGAGGAGAAGATGCGCATGGTCCGGTGAGCGAAGAACACACTGGGAACGAACCAAAATTGGCGATAGTCGTCCACCCGCTTGAAGGTCTTGCCCATGAATCCCTGGGCCACGGCCAGGGGGTCACGGTCCACGAGGGCCGAGGCCACCTTCCGTTCGAGAGTCGCATAGCGAGTCACATCCGGGACCATGCAGGGGGCCAGCTTGCGGATCACGGAGGCGAAGCCCGCCCGGATCGGCTTCAGCTTCGCGAGCAGGGTCTCCACCTCTTGGCGGTCCAGGAACCGGTAGGCTTCCTCGGCCAGCACCGCATCGATGCGATTCGGGTCGGCCAGGAGCTCCACGATGAGGGCCGGTTCCAGATCTCCCCCGAGGAAGACGCCCGCGAACCGGCTGTCCGAAAGCCGTTGGAGGACGTTCAGGTTCCCTTCCAGCGATTTCGGACGGAGGCTGCCCGGGGCATCCAGGAGCAGCGCGAATTCGAGGAACTGAAGGCCCTTGAGCCGGAACTTCGCCAGGGTCTCCAGGAACGCCTGGTCATCGGCATCCAGCGCGAGCCTCTCCCGGAGCGCAGCGTCCGAACCCTCCACCAGGCGGTTGAGGCCGCTGACGAGCTCGACGAAGGCGAGGGGCCCGATGTGGACGCTGGGGGGAGCGGTGTGGGCCATGGCCTCATCCGAAAGGTAACGACGCCCCGGATTATCTCCCATCGGGAGACGGAACGACGGGTTCATGCCGGGGAAAGTGGTTTCATGCCATGCTTCAGCCATGCGTCTGCTGGCCTGTTTGGTCTACGTTCTGCTCCTGCCTCTCCAGTCCCTCCATGCTGCGCGCACCGTGGCCTTCCTAGGGGACTCGCTGACGGCGGGATATGGGGTGGAGACCACGGAGGCCTACCCGGCCCTCATTGAAGCCAAGCTCAAGGCGAAGGGGCTGGACTGGAAGGTGGTCAACGCGGGCGTCAGCGGGGACACCACCGCGGGGGCGCTGCGCCGCCTGGACTGGGTCTTCAAGCAGCGCGTGGACGTGCTGTTCGTCTGCCTGGGGGCCAACGACGGCATGCGGGGCGTGCCGGTGGTGGAGGCGGAGCGGAACCTGCGGGCCATCGTGGTCAAGGCCAAGGCCAAGGGGGCCGTCGTCGTACTGGCGGGCGTACAGATCCCTGAGAACTACGGCGCGGACTACCGGCAGCAGTTCAGCGCCATCTTCCCGCGTCTGGCCAAGGACAAGCGGCTGCCCTTCCTGCCCTTCCTGCTGGAGGGCGTCGCCATGAAACCGGAGCTGAACCAGTCGGATCGCGTTCACCCCAACGCTGCCGGGCACAAGGTCATGGCCGAAAGCGTCTGGAAGGTGCTGGAGCCGGTGCTGGCGAAGCGATAGCTGGCGCTCAGGGCTCTACGAACCGGTAGCCCACCCCCAGCTCCGTCTGGAGGTATCTGGGCCGGGCGGGATCGTCCTCCAGCTTGTGCCGGAGCTGGTTCATGTAGACCCGCAGGTAGTGCGTCTGCTGCAGGTTCGCGCTGCCCCAGACCTCCTTGAGGAGCTGGTTGTGGGTGAGCACCTTGCCGGGGTGGCGCAGCAGCGCGGCCAGCAGCTTGAACTCGTTGGGAGTCAGGTGGACCTTCTCGCCCTTCCTGGTGACGGCGTGTTCGTCGAGATCCACGCGGATGTCCCCGATCTCGATGACGGGGCTCACGATGGGCGCCTGGGTGCGGTTCCTCAACGCGACGCGGATTCGGGCGATGAGCTCACGGGTCCCGAAGGGCTTGGTCAGGTAGTCGTTGGCGCCCGATTCCAGGGCCGTGACCTTGTCATCCTCCTTGCCCCGGGCGCTGATGACGATGATGGGAATGTCGCACCAGCCGCGCACGCGGGCCACCACTTCCAGGCCATCGCGATCGGGCAGGCCGAGGTCCAGCAGGATGGCCTCGGGGCGGTGGCTGAGGATCAGGCGCTCGCCCTCCTCCGCCGTGGAAGCCGTCATCACGCGGTAGTCGTGGGACTTGAGGGCCGCCGACAGGAAGCGCAGCAGCTGGGGCTCGTCGTCGATCACCAGGATCAGGGGGTCGTCAGGACTCACGGGGCTCCTCGATGGGTTCCGCGGGGGGATCCGCGTCATAGGGCAGCCAGATCATGAACTGCGCGCCGCCCTGGGGGCGGTTGTTCGCCTGGATGCGTCCGCCATGGGCCTGGACGATCCCCTGGCAGATGGCCAGCCCCAGCCCCGCGCCGGCGCCGTTGCCGCCGAGGCGGAACAGCTTCTCGAAGATCCTCGTCTCCAGGCCTTCCGGGATGCCTGGGCCGTGGTCGCTCACGAGCAGCGAGACGCCGCGTCCCGCGCTGCCGGCCTGGATCTCCACCGGCTGTTCCGCGGGCGAGAACTTGAGGGCGTTCTCCACGAGGTTGATCAGCACCTGCTCCAGCAGGACGGGATCGCCCTGCGCGAAGGTCCCCGGCGGCTCCACCCGGACCTGGATCTCGCGGCCCTCGCCCAGGGGACCCACGTGGTCGAGGGCGGAACCCACGATCTCCTCGATGGGCAGCCACTCCCGCTTCAACTCCAGGGACCCGGACTCCAGCCGCGTCAGGTCCAGCAGGTTGGTCACCAGCCGGTGCATGCGGAAGGCCTCGTCCTGGATCGCCTTCAGCAGGGCGTTCCGTTCCTCGCCCGAGAGCACGCCGGGATCCTCCAGCAGGGTCGTGGCGGAACCGGTGATGCCCGCCAGGGGCGTCCTCAGATCGTGGGACACGGAGGAGAGGATGGCGTTCCGGAGCGACTCGCGCTCGACCTTGAGGCGCGTGGCCTGGGCCTCGGCGGAGAGGGCGGCCCGTTCGAGGGCGAGGGCCGTCTGGTTGGCGAAGCTCTCCAGCAGGTGGCGCTGGTCCGGCTCCTGCCACAGGGGGCCCTCCTCGCTGCGCAGCGCCATCACGCCCAGGATGCCGCGGACGCCCTTCAGGGGCAGGAACAGGGCGGAGGAGGCCGGGAGGACACCCGTGCCCTGTCCCGCGGGCTGGCCATGGTCGAAGGCCCATTGGGCGACCCCGCGAAGCGTCTCGTCCGCGCGCAGGTGGCGCTGGCCTTCCCGTGGCTCCAGCCGGCCTTCGGCACCGGGGAGGTAGACGGTCACCTGGGTCCGGAACTGGGTCTCGACGGCCCGCACGGCCGCCGTGATGGTATCCGCCTGCTCTCCCGTCTGCACCAGCGCCTCCCCCAGGCGGTAGAGCGCCAGGGTGCGCTGCTCCCGCTGCTGGGCCCGGATGGCCTGCTGGCGGACGCGTTCCGTGAGGTTGCCGATCACGAAGCCCATGCCCAGCATGATCAGGAACGTGCCCAGGTGCTTCAGATCGCCCACGGCGAGGGTGTACCGGGGCGGGATGAAGAAGAAGTCGTAGCTGACGACGGCCATGATCGAAGCGGCCAGCGCCGCGTTCCGCCCGTGCCGGATGGCAGCCACCAGGATGGGGATGGTGAAGAGCATGACGATGTCCGCCAGCTCCATCCGGTTAAGGCCCAGGAGACCCACGGCCGTGGCCAGGGCCACGTAGGACGCGCAGAGGACCAGGGTGCCGACCCCGGGCCAGGGGGAGGGCTGTCTCTTATACACATCTGACGCTG
>CAYZND010000174.1:0-7504 GCA_964479495.1 uncultured Mesoterricola sp. | reverse complement strand
GTCATCGTCTCCGGCGCCCTCGTGCGAGCCAGCGTGGTGGGCAGCGGCTCCATCGTGCACAGCCATGCCCTGGTGGAATACTCCGTGCTCTTCGGGGGCCAGATCCACAAGGACCATGTGATGGAGACCTCCATCGGCCGCCACTGCAAGGTGCGCAATGCCATCCTGGACCGCCACGTGACCCTGCGAGAAGGCACCGTCATCGGCTACAACCGCGAGGATGACGAGCGCCGGGGTCTCAAGACCGTCACCATCGCCGGTACCAACGACTATGTGGTGGCAGTGGGCAGGGACGCCATCGTATAGCCGAGCCTAGCCTTCCCCGCTAGGCTCATGACATGAGCCGCCACCAAAGCAAGTTCATCCCACCGTCGAAAAAAGCCCATCGCGGGAAAGATAGTGACGCGCCACAAGGCCGTCGTCGCGGGGCTGAGCCTGCCAAGCCTGAGCCCCCCCAGAGCCGCTTCCGCCCCTTCGAGACCTTCGAGGCCACCTTCCTGGGACACCCGGAGGGCACGGGGGGCTTCCTGAGACCCAAGGGCGTCCAGAAGGGTCAAGGTTTGGACCTTCTGGTGGACTGGCGGGATGCCAGTGGGGCCATTCACGGCGACAAGGTGATGGCCGAGGTCAGCGGCGAGACCTTTGACGGGCGCCTCCGCGGCCGGATCGTGAAGATCCTCTCCCGGGGCGAGAACCCCATCCCGGCGCACCTCCAGAAGCAGCCCTGGGGCTGGCGGGCCGTGCCGCTGGAACCGCGCATGCAGCAGTTCGTGAGCGTGGCCGCCACAGACCTGGCCGAGGATGGCGACCTGGTGAGCATCCAGCTCGACCCCGATCCGAAGCTGCCTCAGCTCAAGGGCGTTGTGCTGGCACGCCTGGGTCGGCTGACGGACCTGAAGATCGAGAACAAGCTCACCGCCGCCCTCTACAACCTGCGCACCGCCTTCCCCGATGCGGTCATGAACGAGCTGGCGCCCTTTCCCACCCAGATTCCATCGGACTGGCTCAAGGGTCGCGAGGACCTGCGGGAGCTGCTGACCGTCACCGTGGATCCGCCCACCGCCAAGGACTTCGACGACGCCATCAGCCTGGAGCTGCTGCCGGAAGCGGAAGGAGGCGGCTGGCTCCTCGGCGTGCACATCGCGGACGTGAGCCACTACGTGAAGAAGGACGGCCCCCTGGACGTGGAAGCCCACACGCGCGGCACCTCCGTCTACTTCCCGGATGAGTGCATCCCCATGCTGCCTGAGCGGCTCTCAGGGGAGCTGTGCTCCCTGCGGGAAGGCCTAGATCGGCTGACGTTGACCGCCTGGATCACCCTGGCCCCCGATCTCGAAGTGATGGAAACGCGGTTCTCGGAGAGCGTCATCAAGAGCCGCCGGCGCCTGACCTACGACCAGGTGAAGACCGCCTGCTTGGACCTCGACAAGCGCACCCGCGCCGAGATCGGCGAGGATGTCTGCGAGATGTTGGACCAGGCCCTGGTGCTCTCCCGCAGGCTCACGGAAGCCCGCCTGGGGCGCGGCGCCATGAACCTGGACACCGAGGAGACCGAGTTCATCTTCGACGACCAGGGCCTGCCCATCGATGCGCGGCCCTATCCGCGCCACGATGCCCACAAGATGATCGAGGAGTTCATGCTCATGGCCAACGAGGCCGTGGCGCGCTTCTTCACACGAAAGAAGCTCCCCACCATCTACCGCATCCACGACGAGCCCGACCCCCTGAAGCTGGAGATCTTCAAGACCATCGCCCAGACCTTCGGCCTCATGCGAGCCACGGAACAGCCCACCCCCGAGGTGTTGAACGCCATGCTGGACAAGATCCGCGGCGGTCCCCTGGAAGCCATGCTCAACACGATGCTGCTGCGCAGCCTGAAGCGGGCGGAGTACAGTGCCGACAACATCGGCCACTCGGGCCTGGCCCTGCAGGACTACCTGCACTTCACGAGCCCCATCCGCCGCTACCCCGACCTCATCGTGCACCGCCTCCTGCGCAAGGTCCTGCGCGGGGAGCGGCTCCCGGAAGGCCTCCACGGCCACCTGGGCATCGTCGCCAAGCAGTGCAGCGACACGGAACAGACCGCCACGGAAGCGGAGCGCGAGAACGACCGCTGGAAGACCTGCCTGCTCATGAAGTCCAGGATCGGACGCCGCTTCGACGGCCGCATCCAGGGCTTCTCGCTGAAGGTCGCCTTCGTGCGGCTCGAGAGCCCCTTCGTGGAGGTGGGCGTGCCCCTCGGCGCGCTTGGCGGCACCTTCGAGGTGGACCAGCACCGGACCAAAGCCATCGGGATGAGCGGACACGTGGTGCTCTCCATCGGCGACAAGGTGAAGGTGGAGATCACGGGCGTGGACGAAGATCTGCGCCGCGTCAGCGCCTGGGTGGTGGAAGCCCAGGCCCAGGACGCCAAGGGCAAGGTCATGACCTTCGTGCCAAGCCTGGCCGCCCCCGCCACCCTCCGGGAGGCGGACTTCGTGAAGGAGCGGAATCCCCGCTTCGAAGGCCGGCACCGGGACGAAGCCAGCCGCCCGCCCAAGGGGAGGCCCCCTCGCGCCGTCCGGGAGGGGCAGCGCGAGGACAGTCGTGCATCGGGCCCCGCCCTTCAAGCGGCCGGACCGCAGGAGATCGCCCCTCGCACGGACGCCCCTCCAGCGACCGGACCCCGGATGGCCGCCATCCCCAGCGTCCCGGCCGGACAAAGCCCCCCAAAGGCAGCGTGCGGGGCGGAGGCAAGAAGAGCTGAATCAAGGATTTGCACCCGTCGCGCCCAGCCCCAACGAGGCATTGCCCGGGGGTGGGTGACGCCTATATTAGGTGGGAGGAAAACTGCGGAAACACGTAAAATTCCGCTGTTTATCCCTATTTGAAAACCGATTCATCCATCAGCCACGTTCGATCAAGGAGGTGGACCATGGCGGTGATCACGATCTCCAGGGAATTCGGGAGCGAGGGCAGCCTGATCGCGGAGAGGACCGCACAGGCGCTGGGCTACCACCTCGCAGACAGGAACACGCTCGAGCGGGTGCTGAGTGAATACGGGCTGATGGAGTTCGATCGGATGTACGAATCCATCCCCGGCTTCTGGGACCGGTTCGATGCCCATCGCATGGAGCGCAGGGGAGTCCTGATCGACATGCTGAACAAGGCGATCTGCGCCCTGGCTCACCACGGCAACATCGTGATCGTCGGCCGGGGCGGCTTCGCAGTGCTGGCAGGCCTGGCGGACGTGCTGCACGTGAGGATCCAGGCGCCCCTGCCGGTGCGGGTCCGGCGGGCCATGGAGGATCCCCTGATCGCGGAACCCAGCCGGGCCGAACTCAAGGCGAAGGAGTGCGATCGCATCCAGAAGGCCTTTGTGGAATCGGTCTACGGCGCCCAGTGGGACTCCGTGAAGGGCTTCGACCTCGTGATCGATACGGGGAAGATCTCCCCCGACCGGGCCTGTGCCTGGATTGTCGAAGCGACCAGGGACCTCAAGGTGCCCGAGGAGACCGGCGTGCGCACAGCCGCGAAGCTGGAAGTCGACCGCATCCTGGCCTCCACCGTCGATGACCACTTCAAGTGCGAGCTGGTGCACGTCTAGTGTAGTCCGCCGGAATTACGCGGTACATTGAGCGCCTTCCTGGCGCGTACGACTTTGGCAAGGATGTCATCAGCTTCGGCGGTCCAAATGAAGGGCTTCGGATCTTCGTTGTGGCTCTCGATGTACGCGTGGATGGCGGCTTCCAGGTCCGGCACGGATTTGAACACGCCGCGCCGGATCTGCTTGTCCGTGATGTCCCGGAAAAAACGCTCGACCATGTTCAGCCACGAGGAACTGGTGGGCGTGAAGTGAACGTGGATGCGCTTCTTCTTTGCCAGCCACTTCTGCACTGTGGCGTGCTTGTGGGTGGCGTAGTTGTCACAGATGATGTGCAGTTCCAGGTGCCTCGGCGTCTCTCGGTCCAGTCGCTTGAGGAACGTCAGCCACTCCTGGTGCCGGTGTCGCTGCATCGTCTCCGCGATGACTGTGCCATCCAGCGTGTTCAGCGCTGCAAACAGAGTGGTGGTGCCATTCCGCTTGTCCCACAGGGATTCCCTTCGGTCATAGTCGTGGGTCATGGTGCCGCATCGGCCCTTTTTCAGCGGGAGTCCGGGCTGCGTACGGTCCAGCGCCTGGATCTGACTCTTCTCGTCCACGGACAGCACGACAGCATGCTCAGGCGGATCGAGGTAGAGACCTACGACATCCACCAACTTTTCCTCAAAGCGGGGATCGTTGCTGATTTTGAAGTTCTCGCAGCGGTGTGGCTTCAGGCCATGCATCTTCCAGATCCGACCCACCGTACTCGGGCTCACGCCCGCTGCCTTCGCCATGCTGGTTCGACTCCAATGCGTCTGGTTGGCTGGCTTCTCGTCTATTGTCATGCGCACGATCTCAGGCCCTTTGGTCGGCGTGAGATAGGGCTTGCGACCTCGACCAGGCAGCTCCCCCTCGATCCCCTTGAAGCCCGCGGCATCCCAACGCTCGCACTATCGAACTACCGTTGCTGGACCGCAACTCAGCACCTCGCCGATAACGCGGAAAGCCGTACCCTCAGCGCACATCAGCAGGATCTTGGCTCGCAATACCAAACGGGCTGGAAGCGTTCGACTACGCGACATCTCCTCCAGGCGAGAGCGATCGCCCGGCTCCAATTCGATCCTGCCTGCATGAACTCCCATGGCCGCCTCCAGTATTGGGTGCGGCCATAGCGAAATATGTACCCACTATTTAGGGCGGACTACACTAGGCGGGGACGACAGTCCGCCCTTCCTTCGCGCTGACCAAGCCCCACTCCAACAGGCGCATCACCGCCATGGCCTCCTCCGCCGGAACGGGGTTGGCGTGGATGCCGAGGATCGCATCCCGCACGGCGGCATAGTAGGCCGGGTAGTCTCCTTTGCAGCACATGGGGAGGCGATCGTTCCGCGTCTCGCCCTCCCAGGTGGTCACGCGCGCGGTCACGGGATCGTGACCCCAGTCCTCGCCCAGGGGCCGATCTCCGTGCTTCAGGGCTTCCTCCTGCGGGTCGAGCCCCTCCTTGAGGAAGGTTCCCCGGGTCCCGTGCACCGTGAACCGCGCCGCGGGAACAGGCACCACCGTTCCCGCGTGCAGGATCGCCCGCATGGGTCCGTAGGTCAGCACGGCATGAAACCAGTCCTCCACCACGGCGCCGTCCCGCTGGCTGGCACGGTCAAGATGCAAGGCCTCCGGCCAGCCGAAGAGCTGAAGGCACTGGTCCAGGAGGTGAGGCCCCAGGTCGTACCAGAGTCCCGACCCGGGTCCCGGCTGCTCGCGCCAGCGCTCCCGCACCTGAGGTCGGAAGCGGTCGAAGTGGGACTCGAAGTGGACGATGCGCCCCAGTTCCCCTGAAGCCAGCACCTGCTTGAGCGTCAGGAAGTCCGAATCCCAGCGGCGGTTGTGGAACACCGAGAGCACCCGATTGGCGCGCTCTGCCCGCGTCCTGAGGTCCGCTGCCTCCGCCAGGGTGATGGTGAAAGGTTTGTCCACCACCACGTGCCTGCCTGCCTCAAGCGCCTGACAGGCCAGCGGGTAGTGGGTCTCGTTGGGTGTCGGAATCACCACGAGGTCGAGCTCCGGCAGCGCCAGCAGCTCTTCTGGCGAAGCCACCGCAAGGGCGTCAGGACAAGCGGCCCGGACCTTCCCGGCGTCGCGGCTTGAGATGGCTCGCAGCTCGAGACCGGGGACGCAGCGGACCAGGGGTGCGTGGAACGTGGCTGTGGCGTAGCCGCAACCGATGATGCCGACACGGATGGCGCGATTCATGGTCGAGCTCCTTCCCGGGGCGCATTCATGTGGAAGCGGAAGACCGGCTCCGACTGTTGGACATCCTCGCACCAGCGCTCCTCATGGAACGTGAATCCCGCCTTCAGCAGCACCTTCCGGGAGGCGTCGTTCCGGGGATCAATGGAGGCTTCCACATAGTGGAGCGGGAGCGTCTCGCGGGCCCAGGTTGTCACCGCCCGTGCGGCTTCCGTCGCGTACCCGCAGCCCCATGCGGAGGGGAGGAAGTGGTAGATCAGCTCGGCCCCCTCGGGATCCGGCAGTGACTTCAGACCGCAGACACCGATCAGCCGCTCGTCCGCCCGATCCAGCACCGCGAAGGGCGAGAAGCCACGCTCCGCCTGCACCGCCTCGCAGCGCTGTACCGCTTGCCCAAGCCGTTCATCGGTGGCAGCGCCGCCACAGAACTGCATCACCTCCGGGTCCCCCCACACGCCACGCAGGGCCGGCAGGTCCGAGGGCTGCAGGGGCCGCATCCGCAAACGCACCGTTTCGATCATCACCTTCGGCTCCCGGATCATCAGGGTCCATTGTGCACGCCCATCGGCCATGGGAGCGCGCACGTTATACTCGCGCATGGAAAGCGATGGCGTCTTCACCTTCCGGCGAGCCCTTCCTTCGGACAAGGCGCAGGTCTCCGCGCTGTGCGCGAAGATCTGGGAAGGCGACGACTACCTGCCCCGCTGCTACGACGAATGGGTCGCGGACCAGGCGGGCGAGCTGGCGCTCTGCTTCGCGGAGGACCGCCTGGCGGGCATCTCGAAGCTCACGTGGCTGGCTCCCGGAGAGGCCTGGCTGGAGGGCCTGCGCAAGGACCCCGACCTGAACGTGAAAGGCGTGGGTGCGGCCCTCTGCCGCCGCTACCTGACCCGCCTGGCCGGGGAACCAGGACTGCGCAGCATCCGCTTCTCCACCTACTTCGCCAACCACGCCTCCATCAAGCTCAACGAGGCCCTGGGCTTCCGGTGCATCGCCACCGCGAGCTTCAAGGACCTGCCCGGCGAGGTCCTCAAGCAGCGGTCCCTGGAACCCCTCGCGGAGGATCCCTGCGCCAGGCCCGTGACGGATCCCGCGGCTGCCCTGGCCTTCGTGCGGGCTTCGGGCTGGTTCGGCACCTTCATCCACCAGGCCTGGCGTTCCTATCCCTGGTCCGAGGAGCTCTTCGTCCAACGCTATGTGGAGCCGGGCCACTGCACCGGCCTGTTCGCGGAGAACAAGCTCCAGGCCCTGGCCGCCGCCCTCATCGATCCCACCAAAGGGGAAGGCTCCCTGCCCTTCTTCGATGCGGCCGATGAGGCCAGCGGAACGCGGCTCCTGGATCACCTGGAGCATCGGTTCGCTCAGCAGGGAGCTCCCTGTGCGGCGGCCATGGTACCCGCAGGCGGAGCTCGTGCCCGGGCCCTCCTCGACGCCCGGGGCTGGAAGACCTGGGAGCGCGAGGAGGACTACTGGGTGTATGAGTTCCCGCTGGAGCGGCTGCAGGACTATCGCTAGGCCAGCAACCCTTCCCACTCGGCATAGAGCTTCTCGAGGGTCCGCCCGATGGCGGCGGCCTCCTGCACGGCCCGGCCCGCACGCGCGAAGTCGCGGGCCCCATTGGCTTCCAGGGAGAGGCGCTCCAGGTCCTCCTTCCGGCGCTCCTCCAGGGCGATGCGCTCTTCCAGGGCCTGGCGC
>CAYZND010000173.1:3418-7526 GCA_964479495.1 uncultured Mesoterricola sp. | reverse complement strand
GCGCGGTGCTGAAGGTGGACGTCACCGTGGAGGACCTCCAGAAGGCCTACCGGACGGCTGCGGAAGGGGAGCTGAAGGGCATCCTGGGCATCGCCGGAGATCCGCTCGTGAGCCGTGATTTCACCGGACGGGAGGAGAGCGTCGTCATGGATCTGGAGCTCACCAAGGTCGTGGGCGGCTGCATGGTGAAGGTCTACGGCTGGCACGACAACGAGGTTGCCTACGCAGTGCGCCTGTGCGAGCTGGTGGAGATCGTCGCAGCCAAATCCTAGGTCAGGTCACCCAGAAGGCCTTGCCCCGGTTGTGAAGCTCCTCGATGGCTTGCTTCAGCTCCTCCCGGCGGAAGGGCTTTCGCAGGAAGCAGACGCTCGGGTGGTTCTGCAGGCTGAGGCGCTCCCACCGGTCCGGGCTCTGGCACCAGAAGACGGCCTTGGGCTGCCCAGGATCCGTGCATAGCCGATTCCACAGCTGCCATCCAGGGCGATCCGGCAGGTCGAGCTCGATGAAGGCGAAGTCCCACCCAGGCTGCTCTTCCAGGGCCATCAGGGCCTCACCGGCACACGCGCAGGAGGCCACGGCCATGCCGGACTTCTCCAGGAAGGGGTGCAGGACCTTCCGCCAGTCCGGATCACTCTCCACCAGCAGGGCCTTGGAAGACCTGTCGAGCACGGATCCCGGGAACGGCATCAGAGCAGCTGGTGAAGGGCCCAGTGGAAGTCCGACAGGGTGAAGGGCTTCCCGATGAAGCCGGCTTCGCGGCCGATCTCCCCGCTGACCTCGTTCCAGTCATCCAGATGCCGTCCATGAACCAGCAGCGAGGTCGCGTCGTGGCTCGTGACCATGTGCTTCCACTCGGACCAGTGGGCGTGGCTGGGCTTCACCAGCTCCGTCACCAGGAGATCGAAGCCTTCGCTGCCGGCCAGGCGGCCATTGGCTTCATGGAAGGTGTCCACCTCGACCACGTCGATGCCATGCAGCTGCAGGTACCGGGAGATGGTGCGGCGGATGTCCAGCTCGCTGTCCACCAGCAAGGCCCGCCCTCTCCTCGTACTGCTGCGTTTCATGGCCGTACCCTAGACATCCTGTGGTTTCCTCTGTCCCAGTTTGAGGAAACCTGAACACGGCCGGGTGCATTGGCAGATTTGGCACAGCGATCGACACATTTCGCGCCTGAGCGCCATGTTGCGGTACTGAACAAATCAAGATCAGTCCAGGCCGAGGGCGCTTTCCAGTGCTTGGCTGCCTCGGCGGCTGGCCGCGTATTCCTTCCCATCCGTGAGCAGGATCATGCGCCGTCCGAAGTGGAGCACTCGCAGGCCACGGACGGCCTCGGGCCGCACCATGACGTTCCGGTTGAGCCGCACCATGGGGATCTTCGGCAGCGCGGACTCCGCCTGGGCCAGGGATCGCCACCGGGTCTGGAACCGGCTCCCGTTGGCGCACGCCCACACCTGACCGTCCTCCAGCTCGAAGTGGCTGATTTTCGCGACCTCCAGGAGGACCGTGCCCTTCCCGGCGATGACCGGAATCTTGGGGATCGTGGAGGACGACTTCGGTTTCCGGCGGCCCTCCAGGTGGGTCCGGATCCGCTCCAAGGCTTTGTTCAGGCGCTCGGGCGTCACAGGCTTCAGCAGGAAGTCCGTGGCGGCGAAGTCGAAGGCGGGCACCGCGAACTCGGAACCGCTGGTGACGAGCACGATGGGCAGGCGGTCCTGGAACTCGGCCAGGATCTCCAGGCCTGTGGCACCGGGCATCTTCACGTCGACGAAGAGGGCGTCCGGGAAGGTGTGGTTCTGTAGCCAGGTCACCAGGGAAAGGCCATCCTCGAACTTCGCGGCCACCTCGCATCCGGCCTGTTCCAGACAGCGGGACAGGCGCAGGAGGGCCAACGGCTCATCGTCCGCAATGACCACCCGGAGCTTGTCCTCGTCACTCTTGCGCATGGTTGATTCCGAGTCCCAAGCATAGCAATGATGCGGACTGCACGGCGCGGAACCGGTAGAAGTGTCACTGGGCTATGGGAATCTGTCAGTCGCTGCATTCGGATCCGCCCCATCGCCCGGATCGTCCAGCTCTTCGAAGAGGCCAGGCTGCAGCGCCTGGGTCACATCCGTCAGCGGAACGAAGGCCGAGGCCGCCGCCCACGGGCGTTCCTGCAGGAACGGTCCCGGAGGGGCGACTTCCGGAGGAATCCAGCGGATGGCCGGCGGATGCCGCTGCCCCCGCAGGAACGCATTCACCGAGGCCTCCTGGGGAAGGTTCGGCAACCGGAGGAAGGCCACGGGGGGATGCGACAGCAGCGGAATCAGCGCCTCGGGACACGCCGCACGGAACTCCAGGGGCGACGTTTCCCGGGGATCCGCCCCCAACCCCGGTGTGAACGAAGGACTTGCCGGTGGGATGGGAAGGCTGTAGCGCCAGGGGTGGCCTTCACGCATGGCTTGATGACCCAGGAGGCTCGCCATTTCAGGATCGTGGCAGGATCCGAGTTGCACAGGGCACTTGAGCGTCGAGGTCAGGCCCTCCCGCAGCATCCCCAGCCGGTCTGCGGCCTCTGCCCATTCCCCGTTGGCCGAGGCGTATTCGCGCCCGCCCACCAGCGACAACCGCCACCCTGTCCGCCGTCGTTGGAACGGAAAGGCACCCGGCCAGGCCTTGCCGCTCATCCGCAGGCTCAGGTTGCGCTCCAGCCCTGCCTGGGTTTCCGTCAGCAGGGGGGTGAGCTCTTCAGCGGAAATGTCCTTGAGCGCTCCCAGGGGCAGTACGACTTCACCCCACAGCCATCCTGGCAGCATCGGCTCCGAGTCCTCCGAGACACGTTCCGCCTGCCCCATCCCGGGGAGGGACCACCCATTCCCGGTTTCGGGGATCCAGCCGATCCAGCCTTGCCGCCAGAGCTGGCCCATGGCGTCACCGGGAGGTGTTCCCTGATGGAACCAACCCTGGATGGGGTTCTCAACATGTTCTGCAAAACCCGGGTCGGTCACGTGAAGGCTGAGGCCTGGCATCTGCCCCACCACCGTCCAGAAGGCGGCTCGAGACTCGTGGGACAGGTGCGACAGGGCCTGGGCTGGGAGGTCCCACAGCAGCGCCACCCCCCCCGGCAGCAGCCGTGCCAGTTCACAGAGACTGCGCACCGCCATCCACGGGGCGGACTCGATGGAGGCCACCGCATCCAGCTGCCGAGCGCTGACCCACCCTAGATAGGGTGTATCGACGCCGGTCCGAAGCAGGAACCCCCTGCCCTCCTGAAGCCTCACCGGGTCACCTGCACGAAGGTGCTGCGCGCGCGGGAAGCATGGCCACCGGGACGCGATCGGAGGGTCGTGGTGTCGGAAGGGTTCATGGAGCCTTGAGGATAGCGCGGACTAGACCTTCCGGTTCGGGTCCACGATCTCCACGATGCGAAGGCCCAGGGTGTCCTCCAGCACGGTCACCTCTCCGCGCATCAGGGGACGCCCCTTGCAGATGACATCCATGGGTTCGCCAGCGCTCTTCTTCAGTTCGACGATGGAGCCCACATCCAGGTCAAGCAGGTCGCGGATCGTCATGCGGGTCTGCCCGAGCTGGATCTCCAATCGGAAGGGGGTGTCGATGAACGGCATGAGATCGGCGATCACGTTCTCGAACGTGACCACTCGCTCTGTTTCCAACCGGTCAGTCCTCTTCACGGATAGGCCCCATCCTTCCTGGGTTCAAGGGACATGGCGCGGGGTCGAAGATCGGACGCGCCCGGCAGAGGGAGCAACCCCCGTGCCACTTGCATCATTGCGCGATGGCCCAGCCGACGACCAGCACTTCCTTGATGGGCTTCTTGGGCTTCTTGTGCTTGGGATCCTCCTTCTCACCTTCCTTGGGAGGCTTTGGAGCGAATTTCTCGTTCAGCCGCTCGAGGAGGTCCTGGCGAATGATCTCCCGTGCTTCAAGATCGGCCACTTCCTCGAACGTCTTGCCCGAGATGGCTTCCAGGATCAGAGCCCGCATGATGCTGTTCTCAGGGGTGGGCTTGTCGCTGGTGACGAGCTTGCCGAGTTCCTGGTCCCGGAAGAGGATGTTGAACTCCACGACCAGATAGGCGTTCTTGCGTCCCTCGAGGTTGACGTTGTTC
>CAYZND010000173.1:460-3408 GCA_964479495.1 uncultured Mesoterricola sp. | reverse complement strand
CGGCAGGAGCACCGGCGCCTTCGCCCTCTCCTCCCTCCGCAGCGGCTTCATCTTCTTCCGCATCCGCTTCCGGATTCTCCGGCGGCGGGTTGGCTGCGGCGGCCGCGGCCTTCGCCGCCTTGGCAGCCTTCCATTTCTGCCAGCCGTAGAAGCCGCCCCCCCCCAGCAAAGCCAGCACCAGGAGGCCACCTCCACCCAGGATCAGCAACTTCTTCAGCTTGGGTTTCTTTTCAGGAGTTTCCGCATCCGCCATCGTCGTCCTCGCCACCCCACCATCATCGGCTGCCATGGGCATCAACGTAAATTCTCGCCCGACACCCGGCATGAACCCTCAGACTCGGGAGCCAGATCGCCGCACCACGGCATTTAGAACTTAGGATTGGGCTTGGCCACCCGTCAACAGGGACATACCGATTACCGGCTTTCAATCGAGATAAGGGCCTTAAAAGGCGTCCCTATCCTCCGCCACCTCCCACACCCCGGAAGATGCCCATGGCAGGATGAAGGTCGTAAAGATTGACAGGAAAAAAAAAGAACGGCTCACAAAAGTGAGCCGTTCTCAAAGTAAAGATCCAGGCGTTAGCTTATTTCTTCTTCTTGCCGCCCTTGCCGTTGACTTCGTCAGCGAGCTTCTTGCCGGGCTTGAACTTCGCAACCTTCTTGGCCGCGATCTTGATCTTCTGGCCATCGCGGGGGTTGCGGCCAGTGCGGGGTCCGCGGGTGGCGACGGAGAAGGTTCCGAAGCCCACGAGGGTGACCTTGTCGCCGGCGCGGAGGGCGCCAGAGACGCTGCTGATGACCTGATCCAGGGCGGCAGCGGCCTTGGACTTGTTGATGTCCGCCTTCTCGGCGATGGCGGCGATCAGCTCGGCCTTGTTCATGAAAACCTCCATAAATGGGGATTAGATTCCCCGGTTGAAGAAGAGGGATGTATCTCGAAATCGAGACATCCGGTTTTACGGCCTTTTCAAGAGTTGATACCCCTGAAACCCTTGTGATTTCTAGGTTGGAGCTAAACTGTTAGCAGGTTAGGTCTCGCATCAAGCAGTGTCAAGGGTTTCCGAAAAAAAAAGTTTGGGAAGCCCCTTCACTAGGCGTTTCAGACCACCCTGAAGCACTTCGACTGGCTTAAAACTTGACAAATAACTCGAGCCAATCGTTCAAATGACCTCACAGAGGGCGTCTTGGCCCTGACGATCCTCCTAAAGCCCCTGACCATGGCGATCCACCTCAAAGCGGAAGTGGAAAAGGTCCAAAGGGACTAGAATGCACCTATGCCCCACCCCTATTTCCTGCGCCTGGCCTATCTCGGCACGGACTTCTTCGGATGGCAGATCCAGACCCGCCTGAGGAGTGTGCAGGGCGAGCTCTGGAAGGCCCTCAAGGCCTTGGATCCAGAAGCTCCCATGCCCCAGGGCACCGGTCGCACGGATGCCGGCGTCCATGCGCGTGCGCAGGGGGTCCTCATCCAGACCTGCAAGCCTTGGGATCTCTATCGTCTGCTGGCGGCGCTCAACGCGCATCTGCCACCGGACGCCCGCGTTATGAACGCCCAGGCGGCACCCGAGGGCTTCTTTCCTCGGCAGCATGCCGTGGCCAAGCGCTATGTCTACCGGCTCCAGGAAGGTCCTGCCGAGGATCCGTTCAGCAAAGGCCGGTGCTGGCATCTCCACGGCGCGGAACGCCTGGACCGGGACGCCATGCTGCGTGCCGTCCCCGCCCTGCTCGGGGAACACGACTTTTCAAGCTTCCGCCACCAGGAGTGTGCAGCCCGGACCCCCGTCCGCAGGATCTTCGCCATCCGCCTGGTGCCGGACGGTAGCCGCTTGGACCTCGAGTTCGAAGGGAACCGTTTCCTCATGCACCAGGTTCGGATCATGGCAGGGACGCTGGTGGATGTCGGGAAAGGCCGGATCGCAGCGGAGGACATGCCGGCGGTCCTGGCGGCTCGGGATCGGAGACGGGCCGGGTTCACGGCCCCCCCCCACGGCCTCTACCTGGACGAAGTCTGGTACCAGGCCCGCTGGCAGGTGGGGTCGCCATGCCCCTGGGGGGAGGAACCCACAAATACTTGATTCGGAAAGGAAGGCGCCGATAACCAGGTACCGGGATCCAACCCTTCGCACCCCCAGTCTCCGAGGACATCCATGAGCGTCTCGAAATATGCCATCCTCACCCTTACGACCGACCCACAGACGACCTCGGCGCTGAAGGATCTTCTGGGGGCCGATCAGGCCCTCCTGGCCGTCGAGAACCCCGCTGCTGCGCTGGCCAGGGCCCAGGAGGACGAACCCGGGCTCATCCTGCTGGATGCCCAGGTCCCTGGCATCGACATCGGTGAGTTCGCCCTGAAGCTGAAGAAGGATCCGAGGACCTCCGGCATCCCCCTTCTTCTCCTGACTGGCTCGGAGGAGGCTGCCGCGGCGGGGCTCGAGGCCGGGGCCAACGACTGCCTGGTGCAGCCCCTGAATCCAGCGGTCGTCCGTTCGCGCGTGCGCAACTACATGGACCTGGGCCGCTGCATCGAGGCCCTGCGCCGGTTTTCCCTGGTGGATGCCGTTACCGGCATCGCAAACCGCCGGCGGTTCGAGGAGTTCCTGACCCTGGAATGGCGCCGGAACCTCCGCAACCACACGGCCCTGTCCATCGTGCTAATGGACCTGGACCACTTCCGGGCCTACATCGACCGTCATGGGGCACCGGCAGCCGAGGATACCTTGAAACGGATCTCCGCCGCCTTCGTCGAGGCCATTCAGCGCCCGGGCGACCTGGTGGCTTCCTTTGGCATGGGCAGTTTCGCCTGCGTGCTGCCGGAGACGGACAACCTGGGAGCGGTGTCCGTGGCGGAGCGGCTGCGGGCCGAAGTGGCCACCCTGGAGATCCCCCATGGTGATTCGGACACGGCGCCCAACCTCACGATGAGCACCGGCACGTCCACACGCATTCCG
>CAYZND010000173.1:0-450 GCA_964479495.1 uncultured Mesoterricola sp. | reverse complement strand
CTCATCTCCTTGGCGGAACGAGCCCTGCGCGATGCCAAGCGGGCGGGCCGCAACCGGGTCATGTTCGGCAGCTGAAGAAAGGAAAACCCCCGGGAACGGGGGTTTTCCTTCAGCATTCAGCGGTTACGGGCTCAGCTCTCCCGCACATCCTTGATCTCGATGACAACGGGCTTGAGCGCCTCCACCAGCTTGTCCTTGGGGACGTCCTGCACCTTCAGGGTGATCTCCCAGCGGGAGCCCTTGGCATCCCGGATCTCGTTGAAGCCGAGACCGACGATGTTGCCGGACACGGCCGCGATGGCGCCCGTGATCTTGGCGACCGTGCCCTTGGCGTCGGGCGTCTGTGCCCAGACGCGGACACCGGTGCGCCGGCCACCCAGCAGCTCCATGAAGGCACGGAAGAGGTCGCTCTTGGTGACCAGGCCCGCCATGATGCCTTCGGCGGCCATC
>CAYZND010000172.1:0-7631 GCA_964479495.1 uncultured Mesoterricola sp. | reverse complement strand
GGGGCCAGCCGCCCAGGCTGCGCCGTAGGCTGCGGCCGCGAGGGTCATGACGCCGGAGAACCCCAACTCCACGCAGAGGAGCGATCCAAAGGAGGCGGCCACGACGGACAGGCATCCGTTGATTCCCCAGGCCCAGGGCAGTTCCTCCTTGGGCAGGGAGGCCAACCCCAGCGGAAAGGGCCGGCCCATGAGGCAGGCGAGGGGGGGAAGGAGGAGGCAGGGCAGCGCCAGCCGTCCGGCCAGGGGCATGGTGAGGCTGGCCTGCAGCAGGGGCCCGAGGAGCAGGGCTCCCAGCAGGAGCAGGCCGACGAGGACGCCGAAGAGCCTGGCAGGCGAGCCCGGCCGCTGGCCCGCAGTCCAGCTGCCCCAGCCTGAGCCGGCCAGCAGCAGGCCCAGGACCGCGGCTGCGGCAGGGACCGGATGCCCCAGTGGCAGGACGAAGGCCTGGATCAGGGCCATCTCCGTCAGCATGAATCCGGCACCGAGACCGCCGAAGTAGCCCACGGTGCGGAGCGAACCCCGTCCCCCGGAGAGCATCCGTGGCAGCAGCACCAAGGTGAAGGCCAGGACCGCCACCAGGAGGGCGGACAGGGTCAGGACCAGGTACCCGAGCTCGAAGAAGGGGATCGCCCGGCCGCCATACTGTTCCCGCAGGTGCGGAAGGCTGCGCCAAGTGAGGAACTGGAAGAAGAAGGGCCGGCCATCCCTCGCGGGGGCGAGGTTGAAGTCGGAGGGAGGCAGGCCTCCGGCGAGAACCGTGTCCAGCGAAGCGAGCCAGCGGCCCTCCACCGCGCCGTGGAAGCGGGTCCGCTCCCAGGGCTCCACCCCGGGCAGCAGGACCACATCGAAGCCCATGAGGTCGCAGAAGCGGCGGGCCGCCGCCCGTTCCTCAGGCTGGAGCGGCGCGCGCTGGACGGTCAGCGCGAGGGTGTTCCAGCCGCGGACCAGCACCACGCGGTCCTTCGGATCCCATCCCAGCTCCGCGAGAGCTTCCACCACCGTGGCCAGCAGCTTCACGCTGTGGCGGGGGGGCTGGTCCAAGGGACAGGTGACCGTGAGGGCGCCCTCCGCGCTGAGCCGGACCAGGGCTTGAGCCAGGCCTTCGACGGTGAGCAGGTGGTCCTCGGTCAGGGCGCGGAGGCCCGAGGTGTCGATCCCAGCCAGCACGATCAGGTCGAAGGCGCCCTGGTCCCAGGCCAGGAAGGCCCGGGGCGCGGCCACGGACACCTCGAGGCGCCGACCGGCGGGGAGCGTCTGGAGGAGCCGGGCTGCCTGGGGGTTCGGCTCCACGGCGACCACCTCCCGGCACCCGCGCACCAGGGCGTGCACCACCTCGGCCCCCGTCCTGGCCTCCAGCACGAGCACCCGGGAACGTGCCCGGAGCGCATAGGGAAGGGCGCTCGGCGTCGCGTCGAGGATGCAGGTGACGTCCCCTGGATCCCAGGGCAGCAGCGGACCGAACCCGTCGCCATTCAGGTAGACCCGGGGTGGCGAGGGCACGGGTCCGGTGAAGCCGAGGCTCAGCCCCGGTGCGTACCGGAGGGTCGGAGCGGCGACCACCTGGAGCAGGCCGTAGGGGCTCGGCTCCATCTGCAGCACGCGGCTTCCGGGGAGCTCCAAAGCCTTGCGGAGGTCCTTGAACTCGGAGAGGACCAGCCCGGGTGGGTGGGCGATCAGCCAGAGATCGAAGAGCAGAGCGATACCCGGTGCCCAGGCCCAGGTGCGGGACGGCAGCACCAGGGCGGCGGCTGCCAGAGGGAGGAGGGCGATCAGGGCCGGGAGCCGCTCCGGCTGGAACCTGGCCATCAAGGCATAGGCGAGGAGGGTTCCCAGGCCCGACCCCGCGAGGCTGGCGGCATAGGTTCGGCTCCGGTGGCCCGGGGCGAGGCTCAGGGCGAGGGCGATCGCCAGGGCCCCGGCCCAGAAGGGCAGGAGGAAAACCAGGCCGGTGGCCAGCAGTCGCCAGCCCTGGGATCCTCCCGTGAACAGCAGGAAGGAATCGAAGCGGAAGGGCGAGGCCTGGGCGAGGGCCACGCTCAGGGGCATCAGCAGCCCGCAGAGGACCATCGCCGGGGGCAGCAGCGCGCTGAACCTCGGTTCCGCCCAGCGGCGCCCAATGGCCAGCACCGTGCCCGAAGCCCCGAAGCCCAGCAGGGCGAGGGAGATCACCACGGAGGCGAAATGGTGCCACTGCACGATGGACAGGAGCCCCATGAGGTCGATCTGGAAGGCCACGATCGCCGCGGATACAAGGCCTGTGGCGGCCAGAAGCCGGACGCCTCCGGCCGGGCTAGTCACCTCTCCCCCCGGTGAGCGGGACGAACCTTACAGGCAGAAGGCTCGTCGTCCTGACCTTGCCGTCTCGCTTCTCCACGAGCACCAGGGTTTGCACCAGAAACGGTGAGCCCACGGGGATCACCATGCGTCCATCGTCCTTGAGCTGCTGGACCAGGGGCGGAGGAATGTACTCGGCGGCGGCCGTGACCACAATGGCGTCGTAGGGACCATGCTCGGCCCAGCCATCGTGCCCGTCCCCCGTGCGCACTTGGATGTGCGTGTAGCCGAGGGCCGCGAGCCGCTGGGCCGCCTGCAGGGCGAGCTCCGGGATGATCTCAACGGAGTGCACCTCCCTCGTGAGGCAGCCGAGCACCGCGGCCTGGTATCCGGAACCGGTGCCGATTTCCAGCACCCGCGAGCCCGGCTTCAGGCGGATCAGCTCCGTCATGTAGGCCACGATGTAAGGCTGGGAGATGGTCTGCCCGTGCCCGATGGGCAGCGGGGTGTCCTCGTAGGCCCTTGCTTTCAGGTTGTCCGGAACGAACGCGTGGCGAGGCACCGTCCGCATGGCCGCCAGCACAGCGTTGTCCTGGATTCCCCGTGCGGCGATCTGGTCGCGCACCATGTCTTCGCGCGGCTGCCGATAGGGATCCACCGCCGCGACGAACAGGAGCGCCGCCAGGAGGCCTTTCATGCCCCAAGGATAGGGCCTGATCCGCGCGCGAGCCCGCCGGAAAAATGAGCGATCGCGCTTTCAAGATTCGCGGCTTCCGACCGATTGCTTTCCTGGACCAACGACCCATCTTTGGATCGCCTTTCCAGCGGAGGAGGATGTCATGCCCGTCGCCAAGCTGAAGGAATACCTCGATGCCAACGCCGTGAAATACGTCACCATCAGCCACTCCAAGGCCTTCACGGCCATGGAAGTGGCGGAATCGGCCCACGTCCAGGGGAAGGAGATGGCCAAGACCGTGGTGCTGAATCTGGACGGCAAGCTGGCCATGGCCGTCCTGCCCGCCGTCCAGAAGGTGGACCTGGATCTGCTGCGGAAGAATACCGGTGCTGCCTCGCTGGAACTGGCCAGGGAGCAGGAATTCCGGTCGGACTTTCCGGGATGCGAGGTGGGTGCCATGCCCCCCTTCGGCAACCTTTTCGGAATGGAGGTCTACGTGGAGCCGCGTCTGGCCGCGGACAAGGAGATCGCCTTCAACGCCGGCTCGCACACCGAGCTGATCCGCCTGGCCTACAAGGATTTCGAACGACTGGTCAAGCCGCGGCTCGTGCCGATGTAACCAGGACACTGAAACCACTGGGAGGAGTTATGGGTCATGAAACCTGGGTCCTCGTCTCGGATGCCTGCCGGGCCAGGCTGTTCGCCGACCAGGGTGTCCGCGGATTGAGGGAAGTGGAAGGCTTCACCTGTCCTGCCGCGCGGGAGCATGTGAAGGACCGCGTATCCGACCGGGCCGGATTGAAGCCGGCCGGCGGACAGGGCGTCCGGGCCGGAGCCAGCCAGGAGGTGGACCCCAAGGAAGCCGAGGCGCGGGCCTTCGCGCGCTTCCTGGCGGATACCCTCAAGAAGCGCCTCCACGAGCAGGCCTTCCAGGAACTCGTCCTCGCGGCGCCCCCGCACTTCCTGGGTCTCCTGCGGGGCGCCCTGGATGAGACCGTCGCCCGCTGCGTGGTGGCTTCCTTCGACAAGGATTACACCCTGCTCGACACCGGGGAGTTGGACAAGCGCATCCACACCTGGGTGCGCTGAGCCCACCAAGGACCACTGGTAGACTGGGGGACTCAACAGCCCCACGGAGTCCCCATGTTCACACTTGAAGGCAAGATCGCGCTCGTCACCGGAGCCAGCCAGGGCATCGGCGAAATCATCGCCCGGCAGCTCGCCAAGCAGGGCGCCACGGTGGTCTGCGCCAGCCTGCCCAGCACCGAGGGCGACCTGCAGAAGGTGGTGGCGGGGATCCAGGCCGAAGGTGGCAAGGCCGACTACGTGACCCTGGACATGCTGAGCGCCGAGAGCGTGCGCACGGCCGTGAACGCCACCGCCGAGAAGCACGGGGGCCTGCACATCCTGGTGAACAACGCGGGCATCACCAAGGACAAGCTCATGATCCAGATGAAGGAGGACGAGTTCGACCTGGTGCTGGACGTGAACCTCAAGGGCGCCTGGGTGGCGACACAGGCGGTTGCGAAGCCCATGATGAAGCAGCGCTGGGGCCGCATCATCAACATCGCCTCCGTGGTGGGCCAGATGGGCAACGCGGGCCAGAGCAACTACGCCACCTCCAAGGCGGGCCTCATCGGCCTCACCAAGACCGTGGCGCGGGAGTTCGCCAGCCGCAACATCACCTGCAACGCCGTGGCCCCCGGCTACATCGCCACCGCCATGACGGACAAGCTCAGCGACGAAGTGAAGGAAGGCTTCAACAAGCAGATCCCCCTGGGACGCATGGGCACCTCCGAGGACGTGGCCGCCGCCGTGGTCTTCCTGGCCACCGAGGAAGCCGGCTACGTCACCGGCCAGACCATCGCCGTCAACGGCGGCATGCTGATGCCCTGAAAAAAGTCGGCTGGGTTGATCTCCGTCAAGGTTGGTTGACTGAATTGGTCGGATATTTCTCTCGTGGGGGAGATCCCACGGGAGACCGGCCATGAGCGAACTGATCAACAACCAGCAGATGCGGATCCAGACCCTCAAGGAGGTCATCCTCCACCTCCACCGGGGCGAGGCTCCGGCGGAGGTGCGGGACCGCCTGAAGAACCTGGTGGCCGAGGTGGACGCCAGCGAGATCGCCGCCATGGAGCAGCAGCTCATGGCCGACGGCATGTCCCACGAGGAGGTCCGGTCCATGTGCGACCTCCACGCCGATGTGCTGAAGGATGTCATCGCGGAGCCCCGGGCCGCCAAGGCGCTGCCCGCGGGCCATCCCATCGAGCAGTTCCAGCGGGAGAACCAGGCTCTGGCCGCCGCCATCCAGACGGCCCGCTTGCGGGTCGCGAGCCTGGCTTCCCTGGCCGACTCCGTCACGCCCAAGTCCGAGCGGCTGAGCGTCCTGGAGGCCTTCCAGCCCCTCATGGACGTGGAGAAGCACTTCCGCCGCAAGGAGCAGCTGGTCTTCAGCGTGCTTGAACGGCATGGGACCAGCGGTCCCAGCAAGGTGATGTGGGGCAAGGATGACGAGGCCCGGGAGCTGCTGAAGGCCGCCCTGACGGCCCTGCGGGAGGAGACCCTGACCGGCGCCGAGCTGAAGATCCTCAAGGTGACCGTGCTGGAACCAGCCCTCAATGCCCTGGAGGGCATGATCTACAAGGAGGAGAACATCCTCTTCCCCATGACCCTGGGCCTCTTCACCGAGGAAGAGTGGGGCGAGATCTTCAACCAGAGCCCCGAGTACGGCTGGTGCCTGGTGGCCCCTGGCACCGACTACCAGCCCCCGCAGCCCAAGGTCGTGCGCGACGCCCTGCAGCTCCCGCCCGCCAAGGCCGTGCAGTTCCCCAGCGGCACCCTCTCCTTCGAACAGCTCCTGGGCCTCTTCAACAACCTGCCGGTGGACCTGACCTTCGTGGACGCCGAGGACCGCGTGGCCTTCTTCAGCGAGGGGCCGGACCGGGTCTTCGAGCGCTCCCGGGCCATCGTGGGCCGGGCCGTGCAGAACTGCCACCCGCCCAAGAGCGTGCACATCGTGGAGAAGATCCTCTCCGACTTCAAGGCCGGCACCCAAAGCGTGGCCGAGTTCTGGATCCAGATGCAGGGCAAGTTCATCCACATCCGCTACTTCGCCATCCGCAGCGAGACGGGCGCCTACCTGGGGACCCTGGAGGTGACCCAGGACCTCACCCGCCTGCGTGCCCTGCAGGGCGACCGCCGCCTGCTCCAGTACGACGAGGCCTGACATGGAGATCTCCCCCCTCACCAAGGTGGGCGCCCTGCTGGATGCCCACCCCGAGCTGGAAGAGGCGCTCATCGAGCGCGTGCCCGCCTTCGCCAAGCTCCGCAATCCCATCCTGCGAGCCACCGTGGGCAAGGTGGCCACCCTGGAACAGGCTGCCACGGTCGGGAATATTCCTTTGCCTGAGCTCATCGCCTTCCTGCGCCAGAAGCTGGGCCAGTGCGGGGGCGAGGTGGTCGAGGGCGGCTCGGCGGCCGCCGCGGACACTTGGCCCGCCTGGTACCGTGCCAGCGCCGTGGTGGTGGAGCTGGATGCCGCCGCCCTGCTGGCCAAGGGTGAACACCCCATGGGCGCCATCAAGCGGGCCCTCGCCAGCCATCCCCCCGGCGCCATCGTCGCCGTCACCAGCGACTTCATGCCTGCCCCGCTCCTGGACCAGATGGCCAAGGAGGGCATCTTGACGGCCTGTGTGAAGGAAGGTCCCCTCTACCGTACCTGCCTCCGGCGTCCCTGAACATCTCTCAAAAGCTCGGTTCTTCGCGTATTACCGGGGGAGACCTCCTCATTCGGTCAGATGACGAGCAGGGGGATCACCTTCTTTTCATCCCGTGTATCCCCTTTCATTGCTGTTCAACCGTCTTTCAAAGCTGGATTGACAGGGATAAAGGGATTGAAGGGGATCAAGGAAGCAGGACTTCAGAGAACATGGAGACCCCATGGTCGATTGCCAGCCTTGTTGCTCGCCGCTCTCCGAACCGAAGGGTAGCGTGCGATCAAGCACACCCCGGAATTCCGCGAAGAACCAACAGCTCTACCACCAAGAGTTCCAAGAGGCACTGAGAACACCAAGGGAAAGTAGACTACGACTGTATTCCTTGGTGTTCTCCTTGGTGGACTTGGCGGTGAGTCTTTTCTGATCGAACGCGAAGCCGAATGAATCTTCAGGTTCGTGCGAAGCGGCAGAGCCACTTGGCGATGCGGGGCCCAGCCAGGATCACCAGGAAGAGACGGAGGGTCTGCACGGCCATGACGAAGGAGAGATCCACGCCGCTGCCCAGGGCGATGATGGCGATGGAATCCAGGCCGCCGGGGCTGGTCGCCAGGTAGGCCGTCAGGGGGTCCAGGGGAAGCACGCGGGTGAGGGCCCAGCTGGAGCCTGCGCAGAGCAGGATCAGCAGAACCGTGGACGCGAGCAGCTGGGGGAGGGCCCGGAACATGTCCCGCAGGAGGTCCCGGTCGAAGCCCAGGCCCACCTGCCAGCCGAGCACGAGGTTTGCCGCAGCCAGCAGCCAGGGAGGTACGGCCAGCTCCAGGCCCAGGGCGTGGAGGGCCCCGCCCAGGATCATCGGCACCAGCAGAGCGCCCGCCGGGATCCCGGAGAGGCGTCCAAGCAGGCCGCCCCCAAGAGCGATGGCGAGGGCGTTCAAGGTCGGGTTCAGGGGGGTCGAGGTCCAG
>CAYZND010000171.1:4520-7635 GCA_964479495.1 uncultured Mesoterricola sp. | reverse complement strand
GGGTCTGCCCTTCCGGCAGCAGGTCCGCCAGCGCCAGGAGCCGGTTGGCCTCGTAGGGGATGATCACGCGTTTCTACTCCGTTTTCATGGAAGGATCAGTCTATCCGGCCCACGCGGTGGATTCGACACGGGGAGCCGGAAGGCTGGTACCGTGATGCCATGCGCCTCCTGCTGGTGGAAGACAAGGACACCTTCCGGCGCCTGCTCGTCCAGGCGCTGGCGGGCACGGCCTGGGAAGTGCTGGCGGTGGGCGATCCCAGGGAAGCGCTGGAGGCCCTGGAGCGCAGCTCCTTCGAGGTCCTGGTCACGGACCTCCGCCTGCCGGGCATGAGCGGACTGGAGCTGCTGAAACGGATCAAGCGGCTGCAGCCGGGCATCCGGGTGGTGCTCATGTCCGCCTTCGGCGAGCCCAAGGACATCGTCGAGGCCATGCGCAGCGGGGCGGACGAGTTCCTGCCCAAGCCCTTCGACCTGGATGTCTTCACCACCGTGCTGGACCGGCTCCTGGCGCTGGCGGAGGCGCCTCCGCCGGATCCCCGCGAGCCCTGGATCGCCCATTCCTCGGCCATGCGGCTCCTGGATGTCGGCCTCCATCGCGCCTCGGACAGCCGCGTGCCGGTGCTCCTCTGTGGAGAACGGGGCACGGGGAAGGCCCGGGCCGCGCGTCGTCTCCACAGCCTGGGGACCCCTCAGGCACCCTTCCTGGCCTGCAGCGCAGCCTCCCTGCTGAGTCGGGGGGATCTGCCCCTGCTGACGGGCGGAAGCGTGTACCTGACGGACCTGGAGGACCTCTCGGCGGACAAGGTCAAGGAACTGCTGGGGCGCATGGAGAGCGAGGCGGGGCTGCGCGTGCGCTGGATGGGAGGCGCCCGGGCCGCGGGGGATGTGCCTGAGCCGCTGCGGCTGCGCCTGGGTGTCCTCTGCTTCGAGCTGCCTCCCCTGAGGGACCGCAAGGAGGACATCCTGCCCCTGTTCCGCAGCCTTCTGGAGCAGGCCGCACGCGCGGAGGGGCGGACGGCCCCCCTGGTGGAGCGGGCCGCCGAGCGGGATCTGCTCGCCCGCCCCTGGCCGGGACACATCCGGGAGCTGGCCTGGTGCGCCATGCAGGCCCTGCGCATGACTTCGGGTCCGATCCTTGGCCTGCTGCCCGCGCCTGGCGGCGGGGACGAGACGCTCTGTCTTCCCTGGCCCTCGGCGGGGCCTTTGGAGCGAATGCTCGGGGAACTCGCGAGGTCCGCCGAGCCCATCCTCCTCCGAAGGGCCTTCGAAGCCTGCGGCCACGATCCGGCGGCCACCGCCACCGCGCTCGGTCTCTCAACCCGGGCCCTGGCGCAGCGCATGCGCGAATGCCAGATTCCGATGGAGGAATCCCCGGCGTGAGCATCGGCTAGACTGGAGGCCGGATGATGGCCCCGACACCTTCCCTACCCTCCATGGAAACGCTCCGTACCGGTGTGCGAGCGGGCCTGGAGGCGCTCTGCCGCGTGGTGGTGGGCAAGGAGGTGCAGGTCCAGCGCGCCGTGGCCGTGCTGATCTCCGGGGGGCACCTGCTGCTGGAAGACCTGCCCGGCGTGGGCAAGACCACCCTGGCCAAGGGGCTCAGCCGCCTCCTCGGGGGCTCGTACCAGCGGATCCAGGGCACCAACGACCTGCTGCCTTCCGATCTCCTCGGGGTGCACCTGTGGGATGCGGCCTCCCAGACCTTCCGCTTCCAGCAGGGTCCCGTCTTCGCCAACGTCGTGCTGCTGGACGAGCTGAACCGCATCGGCCCCAAGACCCAGAGCGCCCTCCTCGAGGTGATGGTGGAGGGCCAAGTGACCTTGGACCGCACGGCCTATCCCCTGCCGGATCCCTTCATCGTCATCGCCACCCAGAATCCCATGGACCACTCGGGTACCTTCCCCTTGCCCGAGAGCCAGCTGGATCGCTTCGCCTGCGTGGTGCACCTCGGCTATCCGAGCCCGGCTGCGGAACGTCTGGTCCTGAAGGGGGAGGCCGGCTCCGACCGGCTGGAGGAGCTGACGCCCTCCCTGGATCTGGCGGGCTGGCGCGCCGTGCGCAGCTCCGTGAAACAGGTGCGTCTGTCGGACGCGGTCCTGGACTACGCCGAGCGCGTGGTGGCCAGGGTCCGCAAGGACGGCGGGTTCTGCTCCACCCGCGCCACCGGACACTGGTTATCCCTGGCGAAGGCGGAGGCCTGGCTCGCTGGCCGTGACTTCGTGACACCCGATGATCTCCAGGATGTCTTCGGCGACGCTCTCGCCCACCGCGGCACCCTGAACGACCGGCGCCTCAACCGGGACGACCGCCGCGAGCAGCTGGGCCGGGCACTCCGGGAGGTCCCCGTGGGGTGGAAGCCGTGAGCGAACCCGCCGGCATCGGCGAGCTGCTCCGCCAAGCCCGTGTCGCCAAAGGAATCTCCCAGGAATCCCTGGCCCGGGAACTGCGGCTGCCCCTGCACCTGCTGAACGCCATCGAGGCCGAGAACTGGGCCAAGGTGCCCCCGGGCCGGGAACGTCCCCTGGTCCGTCTCCTGGCGCGAAAGGTGGGCCTGGATCTGGAGGGCGCATCGGAGGCCTTCGTCCTGGTACCGGGAGGTGTGGAGCAGGAGCCCCACGATCCGCGCCGGGAGTCCATGGAACGGGTGCTGATGGGCGCCATCAGCGTGGGTTCCCTGGCGCTGCTCGCTTGGCTCGTGGTTCCAGGCCGCGGCCTGAAGTCGCGCATCCCCGCCGCCGAGGCCGACCGTCCACGGGGACCATCCGTCCCTTACGTGCCACAGGTCATCAAAGGACCTTACGCCGTGCTCGGAGAGGTGCTTCCCGAGGCCCCCGTCAATGAAGAGGGGATCCTCGTGGGCCTGCGGGCGATGGACACCTGCGAGGCTTCCATCACCAGCGGGTCCGGCACCGTGAAGCACTCCCTGCGGCTCTCGGAGCCCTGGAGCCTGCGCGTGAAGGGCGCCTTCACGCTGACGTTGGACAACGCCGGCGTGGTGGAGGTGGAAGTGGCCGGGCACCGGATTCCCCTGGGCAAGAATGTGGGAGAATCCTGGACCGGTTCCTTCGGTGCCGACGGGGTGCTGGTGCTGCCTCCCATCTCTTATGGGCTGAAC
>CAYZND010000171.1:0-4510 GCA_964479495.1 uncultured Mesoterricola sp. | reverse complement strand
AGCCGAAAGCGAACCCGCAGCGGAGTGACGATGCATCCTCTCGTGCAGAAATTCGTGGATGGGCAGCTGCCCGAGCCCATGGCCAACGCCCTCGTGGGCGGCTCGCTCCCGATTCCTCCCCTGGACCTCCTCCTGGGGCTCGCACACGCGATCTTCAAGGAGACGCCCTACGCCCTCAAGGCGATGGAAACGGTCCAGGGCATGCCGGAAAGCCTGCTCGCCAGCGCCATCATCGGGCCCGTGGAACCGCCGGACATTCTCGGGGTCATCCTGGTGAACCGCAAGGAGCCCAGCCTGCTCGAGTCGGCGCTGCTGCACGAGAACATGACCGCGGAGTGGATGGAGAAGGTGATCCCGCACCTCCCCGGCAACGTGCTTGAGATCCCGCTGAACAACCAGGTGATGTGGATGGAGCGTCCGGCCATCCTGGACCTGCTGGAGTTCCACCCCGAGGCGGAGTACCAGATCAAGCGCCGCGTCAACGAGTTCCGTTTCGATGTGCTGCGGCTGATTCCCGAGGAGGTCGTCAAGGAACGGCTGGAGATCCTCGACGAGGTGGAGGCCGGCAAGCTCGACAAGGCCTGGGCGGAGCTGCCCGTGCCGGAGGAACCGCTTCCGGACGAGGAAGAAGAGAGCGAGGAAGCGGTCCGCGAGCGGCTTCTCAAGCCCGTCCTGGACGAGGAGGGCAACGAGATCTCGCTGTCCCTCACCCAGCGGGTCATGCGGCTGCGCACCAACCAGAAGATCATGCTGGCCATCAAGGGCGGCAAGGAGGAGCGGACGCTCCTCATCCGCGAATCCAACCGCCTGATCCAGGTGAACGTCATCCGCAATGGGCGCATCACCGAAGGCGAAGTGGCCTACATCGCCCAGATGCGCACGGTCCACGACGAGGTCCTGCGGATCATCTCCCAGAACCGCGAGTGGATGAAGAAATACACCATCACCAAGAACCTCGTGCAGAACCCGCGGACACCGCTCCCCATCGCCATGAACCACCTGAAGCGGATCCACGAGTTCGACCTGAAGCTCATGACCACGGACCGCAACGTGGCCGAGCTGCTGCGCCGGGAGGCCAAGCGCCTCATCGAGGGCAAGGGCCGTTGAGCGGTGTTCATGCCCTGGGCGGGAGCCGGCTTGCATGAGGTGCGGATGACGGGATCTTGAAACCCGCCTTACGTCGATTCAGGGATCGAGCCAGCATCATGTGCGCATATTCAACTTCTGCAGGGGTGCACAAAAAAATGTGCAATCCGATGATTCCCAGGTGTTCCAAGGCTGGATCCCCCGTCCGGGAGGAGATGTCAGCAGGCCTTGCGGAAATCGCCCCGGAAGCCGTCGTATGCTGGATCCATGCAGATGCCTGAACCTCCGAACCCTGGCTCTTTCCCGGAACTACAGGCATTCCGGGAGGTTCTGACGGGTCCGTCGGACCTGACGGTCCTGGAGGCCCTGATTCCCCGGCTCAAGGCGTCGGGGCTGCTTGAGCAGGCTCTCCTGGAGCTGAAGCGGTCCCATCCCCGGAAAGGGAAGGACGATCCCTGGGCCGCTGCCCGCAGTCGCCTGGAGAAGGAGGTGGCCCAGGAGCGGAACCGGCGGATGGGCAGCTGGCAGCTGGATCCCCGACGCTGCTCCCTGCGCCTGCGCCTGGAGATCCTTCCTCCGGCCTGCCAGCTCCATCCCCCCGCCCAGCAGGCCCTCCTGGCGCAGGCTTTCTTGGACGCCGGCCTGCCTCTCGCCATGGGGCTCGAGCGCACCCCCCGCCCCCTGGTGCGCTGGGGGCATCCGCTTCCCCAAGGGGTGGCGGGGCTTTCGGAATGGGCGGACGTGGTGCTCAGGCTCACGCCGGAAGGTCCCCTGGAGTCCCTGCCTGAACGGATCAACGCGAGTGCCTCCGCGGGCCTGCGCGTGCTGGAAGTGGCTCCGCTCTCAAACCATGCCTCGCCGGTGCTGGAGCTCTGCCGGGAGGCCCGTTGGGTCTGGGACTGTCCTCCCCAACTCGCGCAGGTCGCTTCGGCGCGTCTGTCCTCCTTCCAGGCTGCGGCAACCTTCCAGATCGAAAAGACGGGGAAGGTGGGCGGGCAGAAGCAGGTGAAGCCCGTGGAGGTGAGGCACCTGGTGCGTCACATGGCCTGGGAGGGGGATCGGCTGCTGTTCACCACGCGGCTCTCGGCGGGTGAGGCCCTGAATCCCATCAAGCTCCTGGCGGGGGTGTTGGGGATGGAAACCTCCGCCATCACGGGACTGACCCGGGCGGGCGTCGACCTGTCCGAGGATGCCCGCTTGGCCCAGATGGACAAGTACGAGCCCAAGCTCCACAACATCTATGAGGATGCGGTGCTGCTGGAGTCCGGCTCCCACATCCGCATCATCGATGAGGACGACGACGAGCCGCTCGTGCTGCGTTAGCGAATCCGCCTCAGGGGTGGCTGTAGATCAGCCAGGCCCAGTTCACCACGAGGATGGCCAGACCGAAGAAGCCGAGCACGCGCCGCTCCAGGGGCGTGAATTCCACCGCCACCATCCGTCCCGTGACGGCGCGCCCCGCCAGGACGAAGGCCAGCATCCAGCCCCCCACCATGGTCATGGGGTTCCACAGGAAGGACTGGTGCCAATCGCCCCGGGCCAGGGCCAGGAGGCCCCGCGTGGTGCCACAGGTGGGGCAGGAGTACCCCGTCAAGCGGTGGAAGAGGCAGAGGTCCGGCGAGATGCCGTAGTAGTGGCCCAGGAGGCGCGTGACCAGGACCATGAGGCCCCAGATGCCCAGGAATAGGAGGATGCCCATGGGAATCCGGGGCCAGCGGGGAACGGTTTTTAAGGCTATTTTCATGTTCTGAATTCACCTTCCTGAATTCATCTCAAGCGTTCTAAACGTCGATCAATCGAACTACTGGTCAAGGTAAAGGAGAAACAAATGGGCACTGTATCGCCAAATTTCCTATTGCTTCAATCGAGCGAATCCGAGGCGGCTGCGGCTGGACTTGCCGGATTAGGTTGTTTTGCTATGGCCATCTTTGCCGTATTTGGATTGGCCATCTTGGCTTTCATGGTCTATTGTTGGTGGCGCATCTGCGCCAAAGCCGGCTATAGCGGCGCAATGTCATTGCTATTGCTGATCCCCGGAATCGGGCCCCTGATCCTGGTTCTGATCCTTGCGTTTGGGAATTGGCCTATCACGAGAGATCGGTAAGCTCACCCGGCGATGGTCTGGATCGCTTTCTGCCAGAGCCCCTTGGGATCATCCGACAGGAGCCATTCGGGGTGCAGGGGCAGACGGGCCCAGGCGCCCTGTTCCATTTCGGCGTCCAGCTGGTTGGGCCCCCATCCGGAATAGCCCAGGAAGAGGCGGTACGTGGCCGTGCCATCCAGCAGCAGGGTTTCCAGAAGGTCCTTGCGGAAGCTCACGAAGTCCGTGAAGTCCAGGACCGTGTCCTCTTCGGTGGGCAGCCCACCGCGGACCAGGATGACACCCCGCTGGGGATCCACGGGACCACCACGCCAGGCGGTAGCCTGGGCGTCTCCCTCGAAGGTGAGGTGGCTCTCTTCGCAGATCTTCGCCAGGGTCAGGGGCAGCGGCCGGTTGAGGATCACGCCCATGGCTCCCTGGTCGTCGTGCTCGATGAGCAGCACCACGGTGTGCAGGAAGTTGGGGTCCAGGAGCAGGGGGCTGGCCACCAGGAGACACGGTGCAATCGGGCTCATGTGCACGATCATAGCGCGCCGATGCGGTCCCCGTGACAAGGGCTGTTCACCGATCCGGGGACGTTCCCCACGGGATCCCTGGGCAAAGGCAGGGCATCACGTCTACTCTCGTAGGATGCGTGCCTCTCCCCTCATGGATCTGGAGCCTCTCGGCAAAGGGCTGCGACTCGTCCTTCGGCATCCGCTGTGGATCCTGGCCCTGGCGGCCCTCTCGGTGCTGCTCTCCTTCCTGGGGCCGGTGCTGCAGATCTGGGCTCCCGTGCCCGAGGGGCCCTATGTCGCCATCACCCTGGCCGTGGTCTCCCTGCTTCCCATGGAGCTCTACTTCCTGCCGCGGTTCATCCTGGCCTTGGATGCGGAGGTCATGGACCATCCCGCCAACCCGAAGGACACTTGGAAGGCCACCTTCGAGGCGCGGTGGATGCAGGCCTTCGCGGCAAAGATCCTGCTCTATGCCGTGGTGGCCGCAGGCACCACCTGCCTGGTCTTTCCGGGGCTGCTCCTGTTGGGCGCCTTCGGCTGGGCTCCTTTGCGGGTCCTGGTGCGCGGGGAATCCCTCAAGGAGGCCGCCAAGGGCAGCGCCCTTCTCATGGCGCGGCTGTGGCCCAGGGTGCTTCTGCCTGTGCTGGTGGTCATGACGGGGTATTTCCTGGCCCTCTATGGGGCCCTGGTCTTCCAGGACCACTTCGTGCCCGATCCGGTCACACCCTGGATCCAGCTCACGCACCCCGGCATCTGGGCCATCGACTTCGGCGGCGCGCTGCTCAACCTCTGGATCAGCGTCACCTTCCTGGCGGTCTACCACCGG
>CAYZND010000170.1:0-7665 GCA_964479495.1 uncultured Mesoterricola sp. | reverse complement strand
CGCAGGGCGGCCGGAACCGGGGATCCGTCGTTCTCCCATTCGGCCTCGCTCGCCAGATCGGAGGCCAGGTAGCCGATGAGACGGAGAATGCCGGCGAAGTCCTGGACCTGCCACAGGCTCTTCCGGAGCTCGCCGAGGGTGGCGTCGGGCTCGTCGGCGCCGTCGACCTTGCCCAGCGCGAAGACCGCCTCAGGGTTGGCCGGGCGGTCCACCACGGAGATCTCCGTGAGCTTGATCCCGGTGATGACGCTCTTGTTCAAGGGGTCCCTGGAGGTGACCTTGCCACCGACCGAGAAACCCTTGAGGACGTCCTCCTCGATTTTCAGGACGGTGGTCGGGTCGACGATCTTGGCTTCGATGGTGGTCCGGCCATCCTCGACGACCTCGCACTTCAGGGCGGTGCCGGCGGCGATCGGCTGATGCATCTCGCGCACGGCGCCGAACTTCATGTAGTCCGGCAGGGCCGCCTTCATGGCCTCGGAGGTGATCACCTCGCCGTCGGAATCCACGGCCTCGGACGAGGCGGTGCCGGAGACCAGCATCGTGCCGTCCTCCTGCTTCTCCACTTTTTCGAATGCGACGAACAGAAAGGGCTTCTTTTTCATGCGATCGCTCCTGTGATCTTGTTGCGCCAGACCTTGCCGTCGAAGACGACAGGCACACCGAGAGTCGTATCTGCGAACTTGGCGCCCTTCTGGGGGTTGGCCGGTCGCGCAGATGTGGCCCCTGCTCCATCAGGAGCAGAGAGAGACCAGCCGTTAGCCGCGATGATCAGGGCGTCGAAGTCGGGCACGTCGATGGCTGCGCCGTTGGTCGTGCTGTAGGTCCGGCCATTGACCGTGATGGTCGCCGTTCCGGAGGTGTTGGGAGGGTAAACACGAAGGTTTGGCATCACACCTCCTCAGAGAGGACGGGGAGCAGGTCGCACAGGCAGCCCGGGTGCGCCGGGACAGTGATGGCTCCGGATGGGAAGGCTTCGGTGGCGGTGCCGTCGGCGCTCATGCCGACCTCGGCGCCGTCGTTCATCTCGCAGTCGGCGCAGGTCCGCTCGTCATCCCCGCCGTTCGCGCAGATCCACTTCAGTCCACCGACGACACCGGACGCGGCGTAGCCCAGGGTGTTCCCCCGCACGTCGGCGAAAGCCCGTTCGGTCTGGGCAATGAGCTCCGCGCGGCGGTCGGAGAAACCAAAGGACTCGGAGAGGACACCCGCAAGCTCGTCCACACTCATGCCCTCCTCGATGCCCTGGGAGAGCACGGAGCGCAGGCTGTCGCGGGTGGTCTCGGTGAGCTTGGTGACCAGGTCAGCGGCGTGTTTCTCCGCCCAGGCCACGGACTGCTCGTTGACCTGGTCCAGCAGGTCGGAAGTGGTCTTGCCCAGCTGGGCCAGCGCCTGGGATCCGCCGTCCTGCGCGATAGCCGCCAGGATGGGTTCCAGGTCGTCGCCAAGGGAGCCCAGGTCCACGGGCAAGGTCTCTAAGATCTTCAGGGCTTCCTCGCGGCTCATCTTCTCCAGGCCAACCAGGGCCTTGAGGCGCTTCAGCAGGGAGGGCTGCTCCGCCTTCCCCAGCTCGGCATGGATCGCTTCGGCGAGGGGCCGGACCTGGGCGGTCAGGCAGGCGGCCACGGTCTTCCGGATCTTGGCCTCGAGCTTCTTGATCGTGGGGCGATCCCGCTTGATGGGCTTGATCTTCGAGGCCTTGGCAACCAAGCCGCGTTTCAGGAACTTGGCGATCTGGCCAGCCTCAGCAGCATGAACGTGCAGTGAGATGTCATGCCCGCAAGCGCAGGCCACCTTGGAAGCGGCGGGGGAAGCTGAGGCAGCAGCCTCCCCCGCCTCCCCGGTCTCCGCCTCTTTCCCAGGAGCGGCGGGAGGGGGCACCGTGCCCACGACGGGCAGCGGAGCCGGGTTGGGTTCCTTGACCTGGATGGGGCTGATGATGGCGGTGATCTGCTCCTGGCCTAGGGCTGGGAAGGAGGCCTGGATGATGGCCTGAGCGGTCTCCTTGGGGAAAGCTCCGGAGGCCGCCGACTCGACGATCTGGATCAGGCTGGAGACCTGGGCGCCGTTCATGGCGGTGTCCTGGACGGTCCCGGAGGCGGCTCCCGGCAGACCCGCGCTGTCGTCCTCGGGTTCCTCTCCCAGGCCCTCCATGCCGCGGTCCTCCCGGCATTCACTGACGGTACGGACGCCGGAGCGCGTGTCGATCTCGTCGACCTCGGCCCGCTCCTTGGCGCTGAGGCTGCGCTCCTCGGCCCAGACGAACTCCAGGTCAGGGGCCTCCATTACCTCGCGGAGGATCCGATCCATGAGGGCCTTGATCCAGTTCTGGAGGGGGGCGAGGCCCTCGGACAGGGCTGCCTGCTGGACGGTCTGCGCCGTGGCCCGGTTGGTTTCCTTCACCAGGGCAGTGGGGCTGATGCTGAACGCGAAGCAGACGATCCGGGCGAGCCACTCGTCGTAGTCGTCCTTGAGGGCGTTCTCCTTCGTGTCGATGGGCTTGGTCTCGCCGGGGACGAACCGGGTCCGGGCACGCATGGTGCTGTTGCCCGCCAGGACGCTGTCCCAGTTGTCCTGGAAGCGCTTCACCTGGTCGGCGTCCCATTCCTTCGGGACGGAGAAGATTAGATTCGGGGTGCTGCCGTCGGTGTAGTAGCTCAGCTGGTGGAGCTGCCGGCGCAGGGCGATGTTGACCGTGGTCATCACCTGCTCAACAGGGCCAAAGCCGAAGGCCTTGTGGGTCCGGGGATTCCGGGGCATGTAGAGCAGCTCTTCGCGGGTGTATTCCGCAGCCACGACGCCCTTGAGGACCTGCTGGTAGGCGGGGCCCTCCAGCGGGGTCCGGCCGGTCGGGTCCAGGATCCGCTTGATGGTCGCGCCGTCGATGGTCTCCAGCGCGAAGAGATCCCCGCCCAGGGTGCGCCGGACGTAGACCGCGGGCGCATCGATCACGAGCACATCCTCGGTGAGCATCCGGATCCAGGTCCCGAAGGGGTGCTCGCGGTCGGGGTAGGCGAGGAAGTCGCGGACCCGCTCGATGCGAGGATCTGGCGTGGCGCCCCGCTTGACGACCTTCTCCCCGCGCTTCTTGATGTCCCAGGCCAGCTTCTCGATCTGGTCCTTGCGGGTCTCGATCACCAGGCGCAGCAGGTCATAGCCGTCGGCCAGGTTGCGGAGCTCTGTGAAGGTGACGCCCTCGTAGGGCTTGGGCCGGATCTGCAGGTTGTAGCCGGTGGTGAAGTCGAAGGCCCTGCCCTGCGCCTGCCCCTGCGCTTGAGGATTCGGGGCCGAGCCGGGGCCGAACCACTCCCCAGACGCAGCCTTGGCAACCGCCTCGAAGAGGCCGGCGCCGACGGCGGGGGTCTGGAGAACTGAGAGGCTCAAGGCGCACACCTCGAAACGGGATCAGCCTCGGTAACGGCCGGACAGCGACGGCCGCTCAAGGCCCCCCGCAGCTCGGCGTACTTCAGCTCGATGTCCCGGATCCGGCCGCCGTGCTCCTGGTGGTTCTTGTCGAGCTTCTCCTCGATGGTCTTCAGGCGCCCCACGACGATCGTCTCGAACAAGGTCTTCACGAGCGGTCGGACGATTGCCCAAACAGCAGAAACGATCCCGCCGAGGATCGTGAAAGCGAGGAGGAGTACCTGGGGCCAGCTCACTTCTCTCTCCCCTCGCGATCGCGGGAAGGCGTGAAGCCAACGGCAGCGACGCCCTTGACCTTCTCGTAGGTCCGATAGCCGCCAAGGCCCAGCATGCCGATGAGGACGGGGAACATCTCCGAGAGGTCGGCGGGCTTCAAGTCGATCTTGTGTCCGACGACCTCAAGGGCCAGCACGGTGATGGGGAGCCCGATCCAGTTCCACGCGCAGGCCAGGCCACAGACCCAGCCGATGAAGGGCCTCCAGCCGGAGACCAGCAGGTTCGGGCTCGCGGCCTCGACCTTGTTCGTCTCCATCTGGCCCTGGAGCAGGGCCACGGCGGCGGCCAGCTGGGCCTTCTCCACTTCAGTCTTGTCCGGCCAGATGGCGCCGATCACCTTGGTGGCCGCCGTCGCTACGGTTCCGATGCCTGTGATGTCCATCAGCGCACCTCACTTCCGCCGGAAGAGGTCGACCAGTAGGCCGAACTGGGCCCGCAGTGCCTCGACCAGCTGCTGGTGCTTGCGATAGACCAGGGCGCCGGCCAGGGCGCAGAGAAGGTGCGAAGGGATAAGCCAGAGCCAGTTCATGACCGGGTCTCCATGAAGTCATTGGTGATGGCGATCTCCACGGCCTCGCCTCGCCCCAGGGCGGCCATGACCTTGGCCTCCAGGGCGAGGGCGGTGGGCTTGGACGTGCCGCCGAGGATGTCGCCTTCACGGTCGAAGGCGCCCGCAGGCAGCAGGCAGCCCCACGTGTCCTTCTCGTCGTGGCCGCTATGGATGCGGATGCCGGTGAAGCCCGGCACCTCGCAGACCTCGGGCATCACGCGGCCGTACTTCGGCGACCAGGTCGCTCGGATGGGGTATGTCCCGGCGGGGATGGCGGTGCGCTCCTTGATCTTCGCGCCCTCGTTGACCGGCGTGCTGGGGTCGTCGATCCGCACCTCGTCCTCGAGGATGTGGCACTCCAGGCGGCCGTCGACGAACAGCGATCCGCGCGTCCGGCGGTTCTCCCGCCCTTGCGGGATCTCCGAGTCCATCTCGACACGGTGCAGTTCAAGGCGCATGGCAGGGAGCTCCTGTCCACACGCTCGCGCGGGCGCACGACGAGGGCCACTTCAGGCGGTCGTGTTTATCGCGTTTGTCGCATTTGTCGCGTTTTTTCAGCCCGCATCCTGCAGGTCCTCGGACCCGTCACGCAGGCGGATCACCACCAGCAGGAGCCACCGGCAATGCCCGCCCGGCTGCCGGATCACCGCACGCTCACGCTGAAAGGCCTCGAAGAACTTCCGCCGGAAGGCGTCCCGGTTGTAGCCGAGCAGGGCCGCCGCCTTCCCCGTGCTCACCCACTCCGTGCCCTGCGTCACGCTGCCCCCTCCTGCTGCCGCTTGGCCTCGGCCGCGAGCTGCTCGTAGTAGTCGAAGAGCCCCATGGCCTCTCCGCCCCGGGCCGCGTATTCGAGCGCGCCATCGAAGCTGTCCACCTGGTCGTCGTGGGCTCCGTTCGGGAACATGGCGAGCTCGTCCACCCAGTCGGAGCGCCAGGGGGCGCCCTCCGGCAGGTAGACCAGCCCGGCCTCGCACAGAGGGGTGATGGCGTTCGCCCGGGCGACCTTGTCGCGGTCCACGTCCTGGGGCAGCAGAGGCAAGCGGGTCTCCCGCTTCAGCTCCTGCAGGGCGCTCTGGGCACTGGCCTTGTCCTCGACCGGGATCGCGGTGGGCTTCCACTTCGCGGCCTGGTCCTTCATGGCTGCCTTGAGCTCGGGATACTGGACCTTGCGGCGCCAGACCTCCAGCACCAGGTAGCGCGAGGGGGTCACCCCCAGGGTGGTACACACGCTGTAGTCGTTCTGCTCGCCGTCCTTGAACGCCGTATCCCAGAACTGAATGACCTTGGTGATGCCGAGGTCCTTCACCAGCTGCTGGGGTTCGGTGCTGGTGGGCTTGTAGTCCTTCCACCAGGCGCGCTGGAAGATCAGGCCCGTGGCGGGGGCCGGGCGCTGCTGGTGCTGGCCGGCGTAGCCCGCGGCGCCCAGGCGGCGCTTCTCCTGTGCCACCACCTGGGCGGGGAAGCGGGCGGGGAAGAACAGCTCCCCCTCCTTGGTGCGGGGATCCACCCAGCCCAGGGCCGTGGGGGGCTGCGCGGGGTTCTCCTTCGTCGGCAGCTCGTGCTCCTCGCGGATCACCAGCACGTCCCAATCCTCGCGCTCCTTGGACAGGATGTGGCCGGTGAGGTCCTCCTCGTTGAGGCGCTGCTGGATCAGGCAGCGCTTCCCGGTCGCGGGGTCCGCGACGCGGTTGGCCGCGCCGTTGTCCCACCAGTAGTTGATCGCGGTGCGGTCCGCCTTGGAGTCCTGGCTGGCGTCGTTGGGGTCGTCCACGAAGATGGCGTGGGCCCGCTCGCCCGTGATCTTCGATCCGGCGGGCTGGCACTTGCGGAAGCCCTGGGCGGTGTTCCGGTAGAAGCCCTTGGCGTTCTGGTCCCGGCTGAAGGCCCACATGGGTCGGAAGGTCTCCCGGTACCACCGGGACTCCAGGATGTCGCGGCACTTCATGGAGTCCCGCAAGGCGATGGACTCAGAGCCGGAGAGAAACAGGCCGCGCCAGGTGGGGCCACCCGTGGGGTGGTCCTCCCGCTGCGCCCACACCCAAGCCGGCGCGCACACCGAGACGACCGTGCTCTTCATGCTGCCCGGGGGCACGTTGATGGCCAGGTTGTTCTTCCCGAGCCTGCCCTCCAGCAGGGCCTGGATGTGCTCGCACATCACATCCAGGTGCCAGTTCCAGATCAGGGGCGTGGAGGGCTCGATGATCTCCCAGGCCTGGCACACGAAATGCGCGAGGCTCCGGCGCGCCAACTCGGCGTTGATCTCCTCGAGGCTTGGCAGCGCGAGCTTCACCCCTGGGCCTCCTGCACGGACTTGGCCACCAGGGCGGCCAGGGAGGTGAGCTCCTCGGTGGAGAGCTTCGAGAGGTCATGGCGGAGCGGCTTTCCCTCGGGATCGGTCGGGGCGATCTTCAGGGGGGCATCCAGGCCGAGCAGCTTCCGGCGGCTCTCGGACAGTTTGATCCACACCAGGGCCGCCTTCAGGTCGCCCTTCTTGAGCTTCGCCACCACCGGGATGCTGGCCATCTCGAGCCGCTCCAGTTCCAAACGGCGCAGCTCGTCCACGTTGCCCAGGCGGAGCTGTGCCAGGCGGTCGAGCTCGTCCATCACCAGCTGGTGCGCGCGCTGCATGGAGATGCTCAGCGCCTCGCCGATCTGGCGGTAGGAGGCACCGGACTTGCGGAGCTCGAGCGCCCGGTTGCGGTTCTCCTGGCCCCTGAGGCGGGCCGCCGATGCCTTGGACTGCTTGCCGTTCGCCATGTTTCTATCCTCAGTGGCTCAAGGAAGTTGCTTGAACCCGCTCCGCGCTGCGGCCGGTCGCCTGCTCCCACCGGGTGGTGATCACATCGCAGTAGCGCGGGTCCAGCTCTATCAGGGCCGCGCGCCGGCCGATCTTCTCCGCGGCGATCAAGGTGGTGCCGGAGCCTCCGAACGGGTCCAGGACCAAGGCCCCTGCCCTACTGGAGTTCTCCAGGCAGTAGGCCACCAGGTCGACGGGCTTCATGGTGGGGTGCTCGGTGCTGCGCATGGGCCGGTCGAACTGCAACACGGTGCTCTGGGAGCGGTCGCCGGTCCAGACGTGGGCCGCACCTGGTGCCCAGCCGTAGAGGATCGGCTCGTGCTGCCAGTGATAGTCCTGGCGGCCGAGGACGAAGGACTGCTTGACCCAGATCAGCACCTGCTTGAGGAGCCAGCCGGCGTCGATCATGGCCGAGCGGAAGTTCACGCCCTCGGTGTCCGCATGGGCCACGTAGATGGGGCTCCCGGGCTTCACGTGGGCCAGAGCGCCCGTGAAGAAAAACTCCAGGAAGGTCCGGAAGGCCGCGGGGTCCATCGAGTCGTTCTGGATGGTTAGGGCCTCGTCGGTCTTGCCTTCGTAGGCGACGTTGTAGGGCGGGTCGGTCCAGAACAAATCCGCC
>CAYZND010000169.1:0-7685 GCA_964479495.1 uncultured Mesoterricola sp. | reverse complement strand
GGGCTCGGGCTCCATCGGCAAGGCGTTCGCCCGCCGGGTCTGGTCCCTTGGAATGAAGCCCGTCTTCTGGGATCGGGACGGGAAGAACCACCCCGTGGACTTCGGCCCGGCCATCGGTCGCCGACTGCCCCTGGAGGACCTGCTCCAGCAGTCCAGTGTGCTCTCGCTCCATTGCCCGTTGACGAACGAGACGCGGAACCTCCTGGACCGAAAGAAGCTGAGCTTGCTTCCCAGAGGAGCCATCGTCGTCAACACCGCCAGGGGGGGGATCCTGGATGAATCCTGCCTGCTGGAGAAGCTCCACTCCGGCTACCTCGGCGGGGCCGGCCTCGATGTCTATGAAGGGGAGCCCGACGTCAACCCCGCCTGGTTCACCGCGCCCAATGCTGTCCTCTTGCCGCATTTGGGATCCGCCACGCGAGAGACCCGGGAGGCCATGGCCGCCCTGCTCTGCCAGGGTCTCGCCGAGGCGCTCGCGTAGCCTGCTAAGCTGTGTCAGCACCGTCTGAGGTAATCCCATGCCGTCTTCCTGGCTTCGTCTGCTGGATCCTAAAATCACCGCCCTGAAAACAGAGACCGCGTCCTCCGCTCAGGCACGCCTTCAGCTCGCCAAGGCCCTGAACGGCCGGTGCCTGCATGAAGATGCCGCCGAGATCCTCGAGCGGCTGCTCGCAGAGGACCGCTCCGATGGCGAAGCCTGGTTCGAGCGCATCGTGGCGGAAGGCGACCACGCCGCCCAGGACGAGCTGGAGAACCTCCATCGCGAACTGGAAGCCATCCGGGACGAGAACCCCGACGACGGCACACCAAGGCGCAACCTCGGCTACGTCCGCATCCTGCAGCAGCGGTCGGACGATGCGGAACGCGCCCTGCGCCAGGCGCTGGAGCGCAATGGCCAGGATCCAAAGACCCTGGAACTCATGGGGCTTCTCTGCCTTCAGCGGGACCATGCATCCGAAGCCAAGAGCTGGTTCCTCAAGGCCCTCAGCCTGCAGCCCAAGGACCCCCGGACCTTGCGCCTCCTGGGCATCACCTGCGACCAGCTCGGCGACGCGAAGGGCGCCGAGGCCCAGTTCGTGGCCGCGCTGGATGTGGACCCCAACTACTTCTGGGGCTGGCACAGCCTGGGTGAGCTGCTGCTGCGTCGCAGCGTCATCGAGGCGGGGCTCCGCTGCGTCCACCGCGCCCGCAGCCTCCAGGCCCGCGAGCCCGCCAGCTACTTCATCCTTGCCGAGCTGTTCTCGGAGCAGGGCCACCTCGAAATGGCCCAGGCCGAGCTGCACCAGCTCCTGCTGCTGGCCCCGCCCGCTGAAGTGCTGGCCGAGGCCTACGCCATGCTTGGCGAGATCCGCCGGGACCTTGGCGACCGGGATGGGGCCGTGTCCTACTTCTCCCTCGCCGCCGAGACCGACCCCGAAACCGCCAATCCCTGGTCTGCCTTGGGGGACCTGGCGCGCGAAGACAAGCGCTGGGATGATGCCCTGCGCTGCTACCGCGAAGCGCTCGCCCGGGACCCGGAGGCCGCCGACATTCAGGTCCAGCTGGGCTATGTGCTCCTGAAGATCGGTCAGCCCAACGAGAGCGAACGCTGCTTCCTGGCCGCCTTGGAGTCCGACCCGGGCGAGTTCAGCGCCTACCTTGGGCTGTCCGAGTGCTACCGCCAGATGCAGCGGCTGGACGACCAGATGCGGATGGTCAAGGAAGCCATGGCGCTGGCGCCGGAGGATCCGGATGTCTGGAATGCCCAGGGTGTGGCCCTGGAAGTGGCCGAGCGGGTCGCGGAGGCCACGGAGGCCTATGAGAAGGCCCTGGCCTTCGCCCCCATGCACCGGAAGGCGGCGAACAACCTGGGGTTCATCCTCGAGCGCCGCATGAATTCGGGCGAGCCGGGCCTACGCGACCGCGCCATCGAAGCCTGGAAGCGCCGGCTCCTGATCTGCCGCGACGAAGGCCAGAGCCTCAAGATGGCCGCCGAGCACCTCGGCAAGCTGGGAGTCGTGGATGAGACCATCCACCGCTGGCTGGAGCAGGAGCGCTCCCCGAGTTCCGTCGCGGAGTAGTCAGGATAAGCAGCTGAACATCCCCTCAAGGCCTGATAGAATGTCGGGTTCGGAGTACCCATGAATGGATTCCTGGTAACCATCCACGTGATCATGAGCGTCCTGCTCGTAGGCTGCATCCTGCTCCAGCCGGGAGCCAAGGGGGGCGGCCTGAGCGCGACATTTGGCGGGGGCGGGGCCAACTCCGCGTTCGGCGCGGCCGGCGCAGCGCCCATGCTCTCCAAGATCACCTACTGGCTCGCCGCCATCTTCATGGTCACGTCCCTCTTCATCGAGTTCATGATCGTCAAGGAGAACCGCTCGGTCCTTGACAAGGGGCTCACGAGCGCGCCTGCGCCCACGGGCACGACGCCCACTCCCACCGCACCCTCCGCACCGGCAACGCCTCCTGCTCCGTGAAAGTGAGGATTGACGGGGGCCGCAAGCCGTGGCATCCTTGATTTTCCGCTCTGCCCGCGTGGTGAAATTGGTAGACACGCCATCTTGAGGGGGTGGTGGCCACAAGCCGTAGCAGTTCGAGTCTGCTCGCGGGCACCAAAACAAAAGCGCTCTCCGGAGCGCTTTTCTTGTTTCAGGGCATCCTTCAGCCATGACCCCCACGTTGACGGCCGACCCCATCCTGGCTCCCCTGGCGAGCTGGTTCGAGCTCAATCGCAGGCGCTTGCCATGGCGGGCACGGGATCTGGATGCGCCCCATCCCGATCCCTACGCCGTGCTGGTCTCCGAGCTGATGCTGCAGCAGACGCAGGTCGCCACGGTGACTCCCTATTTCGAGCGATGGATGGCCCGCTTCCCGGACGTCGCCAGCCTGGCCGTGGCTGAGGATGACGCCATCCACAAGCTGTGGGAAGGGCTGGGCTATTACCGTCGTGCACGCTTCCTGAGGCAAGCGGCCTGTGCCATCGCGGAAGTCGGTTGGCCCAAGGATGTCCATGGCCTGGGGAAGCTGCCAGGGATCGGCCCCTACACCGCCGCTGCCCTCGCTGCCATCGCCCTCCAGCAACCGGAACCCGCCCTGGATGGCAACGCCTTCCGGGTGCTGGCACGACTGTTGGCCATTCGCGAGGACCCCAGGCAGCGCGCAGCGTTCCTAGGCGACTGGTTGCGTCCAGCCTTGCAGGCCTTCGGTCCTTCGAGGATCACCCAGGCCGTCATGGAACTGGGAGCCACCCTCTGCACGCCACGTCCTAGCTGTGCCGCCTGTCCTCTCTCCACGGTCTGCCAAGCGCACCAGAGCGGGCTGACAGGCAGCATTCCGGCCCCCAAGGTGCGCGCAGCCGTGAAGGAGGAGACCCTCTGGGTGGTGGCCTTCCATGCAGCCGGGCAGTGGCTCCTCCTCCCGCCGAAAGACTCCGGGCTCCTGGCCGGTCTCTGGCGCTGGCCTGTCCTCGATAGGAGTTCCGACCCTAGGATGGACCACGTTGCGGAGGCGCCGGAAGCGTACCCATCGAATCACCTGCGGCGCTGGAAGGGCTGGACCCAGGTCTACAGCCACCGGAAGGAGGCTGTGGAACCCGTCGCAATCGAACTGGACCAGCCCATCGAGGTCCCAGGCGCATGCTGGATGAGCGATTCGGAGCTGCCCACGCTCCCCATGGGGAAGCGGGACCAGAAGCTGCGCGACCTGCTTGAACAGCCTGCGCTGTCCTGCGCAGACCCGAAGCTGCTGGCCGAACTGATCCGGCGGGTCAGGACCGTGAAGGCCTGACCCGCTGGGAAGGGGCACAAGGATCTCTCTAGAAGCCCAGGTCGGTGAGCTCCTGCTGTGAAGTCCGGGCTTCGGGCGTTCCCGGGAAACCGTCCGTGATCTCCTTGAAAGCCTTGACCGCCGCGGGTTTCAGCCCCTGCTTCACCAGACACTGGGCCCGCTTGAGCTTGGCGGGGAGGAACTGGCTGGAGCTCGGATGATCCTTCACGATCTGATCGAAGGTCTGCAGGGCTTTGTCGAAGGTCTTCTGGTTGTAGTAGGCCAGCCCAAGGAAGAACAGCGCATCCGGCTTGCGCGCGCTCTGCGGGTTGCTCTTGAGGAATAGCCCCAGGCTCTCCGCGGCCAGCGCGTAATTGCCGCGGTTGTAATCCAGCACCGCCGCATTGAATGCCTTCTCGTCCTCGCTGGCGGGATTGGCCGGCGACGCCGTCGCGGCGCCACCTTTAGGTGCGCTGACGGCAGCGCTTCCCAGACGGCTGTTCAGGATCCTGGTGGCTTCTTGAAGCTGCCGCATGGTCTCCTGGAGGTCCGCCTGGAACCGTCGGTTGAGCGCCCTCGCCTCGGCGGCGGCGACCCGCTCGGCCTCGGCCTTGGCGTTGGCATCCTCCACCAGCTGCCGGAGCCGGAACACCTCGATCTTGAGGTCGTTCAGCTCCAGTTGGACCTTCTTCAACTCATCACTGGTGGAAGCGAAGACCGAAGCCCCCATCAGCAGCAGGCATGCGATCAATCTGCGAATCCGCATGAATTCCTCCGGAAGGAAAAAGAGCGGAGGAAAGGATTCCTCCGCTCTCGGCGATCAGGACGTACCACCCTACTGGAGCTTGAACTCGCAGCGGCGGTTGATGAGCCAGGTCTCCTCGTCCATGCCCTGCACCTTGGGGCGCTCCTTGCCATAGCTGATGGTGGAGAGGCGCGCCTCGGTGGTGCCAAGGCCCACGAGGTAGGACTGGGCGGCAAACGCGCGACGCTCGCCCAGGGCCAGGTTGTATTCCACGGTGCCCCGCTCGTCGCAGTGGCCTTCGATCTGGACCTTCGCCTGGGGATAGGCCTTCATGAAGTCGGCGATGGCCTGGAGCTTGGCCTTGTCCATTTCGCGGATGTCGGACTTGTCGAAGTCGAAGTTGATGTCCTTGAGCGCGCTCAGGGCAGCCTGCCGCATGAGTGCGGCTTCATCGACCTTGGGGGGCTCGGGCTTGGGAGCAGGCGCAGGCGCAGGCGCGGGAGCAGGAGCGGGCGCGGGAGCAGGCGCAGGCGCGGGCGCAGGGGGCGGCTCAGGCGCAGGAGCCGGCTTCTTGCAGGCGATACCGGCACCCAGTGTCAGGAGAACAGCGAGGGGAATGAGGGTTCGCACGTTGCGCATCTGAGGCTCCTCCAAACAGAATCGAGTGTGATTATGGCCCTTTACAGGGATTCTACAGAGATTAGCGAGTCCGGGTCCACTTGGGGCTTTGACATCCAGCAAATTCAGTAAGCCTGCGCAGAGTATTACCTGAAAGATCCGTAGTGTAAAGTTGCATGCCCCCTCGGCTGCCACTGGAAAATACCAATCGCCGCTCGTCGGGAGACCAGGACGGCGACTCGGAACTGGCCACGCCCGTCGTGACCTGGTAGGACTTGCCCTCCCCCAGCTTGTAGACGAAGAGGTCGAACTTGCCCTCGAAGCGGGAGACGTAGGCGACCATCGAGCCGTTGGGGCTCCAGGCGGGGCTGGCGTTGTAGCCGCCCTCGTAGGTGAGCCGCCGCACGTTCGAGCCATCCTCTTCCATCAGGTACACCTGGGGCGTGCCTTCCCGGTCGGAGGTGAAGGCGATCTGGGTCCCGGCAGGGTTCCAGCTCGGCTCGGTGTTGATGCAGTTGCTGTCCGTCAGACGTCGGACGCGGCCCGTCTCCACGTCCAGGACCACGATGTCGCTGTTGCCCCGTCGATCGCCTTGGACCAGCACCAGGCGCTTCCCGTCCGGCGACCAGGCCGGTGCGAAGCAATGCCCCTCGGGGCTCCCGGTGCGTGGGTAGATCTTCACGTGGGGTCCGCCCACCTTGACCTGCCCCCAGATCTCCGGAGCGCCTCCCTTGTAGGTCATGTAGGCGATGCGACCGTCGGGGGCGACCGTCGGGGACAGCGTGAGGCTCTTGTGGTCCGTGATCTGCACCAGGTTGGCGCCGTCACGGTCCACCTGGAAGAGGTCCTTCACCCCGGGGAACAGCTGCCTGACGAACACGATGCGCGAAGTGGCGACCCCCCGTTCGCCGGTGAGTCTCGCCACGAGGTCATCCGCGATGGTATGGGCGATCCTGCGCAGGGCGGCCTCACGGCCGGTGTATTTCTTGTTGAAGACGGGCTTGCCGGGCTTGACGTCCATCACCTGGAGGACGACCTCCACATCCCCTGCCGCGTTCTTCGAAAGGCTGCAGATCATCAGCCAGTCGGTGCCGGTGTTGATCCACGCAGGGAAGGAGGCGGCATCGGACGCCGCTGGCAGCGTACCCTTGACCACCGCAAAGGGACCTGCCTCCTCCAGGTCCCGCTGCACGACATCGCGGAACTCACCGTTCACCACGGCCATGTCGAGGCCCGTGACCTGAAGCGCGGCCATGGCCACCCCGACTTTCGTCCCAGCGGAGGCGGACAGCACCACTTCCTGGTTGGGAGCTTGCGCGCATAGCATCGCGCACGCGCTCAGCACCATTCCAAGCATCCATCGCAACATAGACTCTCCGGTTCCCATGGGTGATGGCCCATGCTACTCCATCGCGGGCCCCGGGTAAAAACGCCGGCGGGAGCGAAGGTGCCGCATCGCCCGTAAAGCGCAGTCATTTCAACGGGTACTCGAGTCCTTCAAGGATGACGTGTGTGGCATCGGGAAGGGGAAGGCGCAGCGCTTCATCTCGGCGAAACCAGCCCCAGGCACCTGCAGGGTCCAGTGAGCCTGGACCGTCGCAGTGGAATGGGTGCAGACGCACGCATCGGTCGCCGTAGTCATGCACGAAGACAGGCAAGACCCGGACTGAGACAGGTGCCCATGCCAGTTCTTCCTGCAACTCGCGTCGCAGGGCTTCCTTCGGATCTTCCGAGGCCTCCAGCTTGCCCCCAGGAAGCTCCCATCGTCCTGGGAAGGCTCGAGCCTCCAGAGGCCGACGCTGGAGGAAGATGCGGTCCTTCCTGTGGATGAGCGCCACGGCCACTTCCACCGCGTTCAATCCGCGCCTTCCATCGCGAGCCGCGCGAGCTTCTGGGCATAGCTGTTTCGGAGGGCCTCGACCCATTCGAGCTTCAGCCAGCCGTAGGCGGGGCGAAGGTCCATCTCCACCCAGACCTGCAGCTGGGCGACGGATTCGCAGGCTTCGAGGCCCTCTGCAAGCCCCTTGTGAAGCCGCTCATCCGGACGCTGGCAGGCCGCCACGGGTGAATAGCTCAGACGGTGGATGCCGCAGGTGCCGATGGCCTTCAGGGCCTTCTGGTGCTCTGGGGTCCCGTACCCCTTGTGGTGGGCGAAACCGTAGCCGGGCCAGGCGGACTCCATGCCCCGCATCAGGGCGTCCCGGTGGGTCTTGGCCAGGATGCTGGCCGCCGCCACGGCACAGCTCGTGGCATCCCCCTCGACCAGCAGGCGCTCCACCAGACCGGAGCGGGGGGCCCGGTCCCCGTCCACGAAGAGGATCCGCGGCTTCGGATCCACCTGCTGGATGGCCTGCCGCATGGCTTCCAGGGTCGCCTGAAGGATGTTCTCCCGGTCGATGCCGAGGTTGTCCACTTCGGCCACGGCCCAGGCCTTGAGTACGAGCTTCAGCTCCGCCGCCAGGGACTCCCGCTTCTCGGGCGACAGCTTCTTGCTGTCCTTGGCGTTGCGGAGCACATGCCCCCACCGCTCCACCACCTCCGGCGTCAGCACGGCGCACGCGGCCACCACAGGCCC
>CAYZND010000168.1:5357-7689 GCA_964479495.1 uncultured Mesoterricola sp. | reverse complement strand
GAGCGGACGGCCATGCCTGTGCGACCCCCTTCCTCATGCACGAACTTGGCCGGCGGGAAGAAGGTTGGGCTGCGGAAGAAGGGCCACCGCTCGCCGTAGAGGGACAGTGGCGGCTTGACGCTCACCAGGTCGATATGGGCCTGCCAGAAAGAGTCCAGGGTGCCCACGTCCTTCCAGTAGCCTGCGTCGTCCGTAAGGCCCAGCTCCTTCACCCACTGTCCATTCCGCTGGACCATGATGAAGTCCTCGATGACGTTGCGGGTGGAGAAGTCGAAGGCGAAAACGGGCTCGCCCGCCTTGACCATGGCGGGGATCACATCCTTGCCGAAGTCCAGCAGATCGTTGTCCAGCCAGCGGTGCAGGGCGTCGTTCTCGAAGATGTAGATGCCCATGGAGGCCAGACAGTCCGTGGTGCCCGGGATGCACTTGGGCTCCTTGGGCTTCTCCTCGAAGCCCACGATGCGCCACTGGTCATCCACTTCCAGCACGCCGTACTGGCCGGCGGCGACGGAGGCAGGCACGCGGATCACGGACACCGTCATGGCGGCGCCCATCTGGTCGTGGAACTGCCGGAGGAGCCGGTAGTCCATCTTGTAGATGTGGTCACCCGCGAGGATCAGCAGGTTGTCCGCGGCGATGTTGTCGATGAAGGAGAGGTTCTGGCGGATGGCATCGGCGGTCCCCTTGTACCACTGACTCCCAAGCTGCATCTGCGCCGGGATCTCCTCGATGAACTCGTCGAGCCTTGGAGGGAGGAAGTTGAAGCCCGTCGAGAGGTGCCGACTGAGGGAGTGGGACTTGTACTGGGTCAGGACGAAGACCTGCCGGATCTCCGAGTTGATGCAGTTGCTGAGCGTGAAGTCGATGATGCGGAAGATGGCCCCGAAGGGCACGGCGGGTTTGGCCCGCACGTCCGTAAGCGGACGGAGCCGTTCCCCCATGCCTCCCGCCATGACGACCGCGAGTGTCCTCTTCGCCATCTGTTCTCCCCGTGGCTAGACCCTGGAAATGCCATCCTAGGCTGGTTTTGCCGCAAGTATAGGCGGCATGCCAAATCAAGCTAGGGAAATTCCTCGTTCCGGTGGTAACGAACGCCGAGGGCGGCCGCCTTGGCCGCGGGCGACAGGAGGCTCGAAGCGGCGGGCGGCGAAAGGATCGTCCAGTGAACCGTTCTGGCGAAATCAGGAAGGGCCAGCCGACCCTGACGGAAGGCATGGGCGGTGGTCTGATCGTAGGCGACCGCTTCCGCGTGAAGGACGGGGTTGACGGCCGCAGGTGTCATCTCGAGGGTATCCGGATCCACAGGGAAGGCCTCGGAGCGATGCTGGGGCAGGAGTACGGTCAGGACATCCTCCTTCAAGTAGCCGAGCTCATGGGAATTGCTGATGGAAACGCGTCGCATGGCCGGATTCTGCTCGAAGATGGACTCACCGAAGAAGAGGTCATCGCCCTGGACGCCGAGAATGTCCAGGAGGGTGGGGGGGAGATCCATCTGGCTCACCATTCGGGTATCGGCCCCCGGCGTGACCAGGCCCGGGCCGTACCAGTTCATGGGGATCCGGTACTTGTCCACCGGCAGGCTGGTCTTGTCCGCCACCGAGGCGCAGTGATCGGCGGTGATGATGAACAGCGTGTCCTGGAACCAAGGCTCCTTCCGAGCTTCCTCCATGAAGCGGCTGATGGCGAAATCGGAATGCTTGATGGCGCCGTTGCGTCCTCCTGGCGAGTGGATGTCGATGCGACCATCGGGGTAGGTAAGGGCCGGTGGTTCGAGGTGGTCATGATGTGCGCGAACACGCGCTTGCCCGCGGCCGAGGCCTGACGGATCGACGGAATGGCGTTCAGGAACAGGGACTCGTCGGCCACTCCCCACGTGTTCTCGAAGGCGATGGTCTCCTTCCTGAAGTCGGAGCGATCCACCACGGCATAGTCGTTACCGTGGAAGAACGCGTTCATGTTGTCGAAGTAGCCGTATCCTCCATAGAGGAACAGCGGCTGGAAGCCCTGCTTGCTCAGGATCTCGCCCAGGGATTCCAAATGCTCGTTCTTGGGCCTGCGGACGATGGCCTGGCCGGGCACGGAAGGCGTCCCGAGGGATAGGGCCTCCAGCCCCCGCACGGTGCGGGTCCCCGTGGCATAGACCTGCGTGAACAGGTAGCCCTCCGAGCCCAGACGGTCCAGGTTCGGAGTCAGTCCCTTTCGGCTTCCGTAGGCGCCGAGGAACTCCGCCGACAGACTCTCCTCCGAGATCAGCACCACGTGCTTCGGTGTGCGGGTGAGGGGCCCCATGGGCTCCGGATCGTGGTCAGCCTGGGGCCGAATGGCTTCGGAA
>CAYZND010000168.1:0-5347 GCA_964479495.1 uncultured Mesoterricola sp. | reverse complement strand
GGATCCGGTCCGCTTCTGCCTGCGGAAGGGTGTCGTAGAAGCGGTCGTAGTCCAGCTCGTTGCGCCGGAAAGCCGCCATGAAGGACATCAGCCCGTTGCCCGACAGCTCATCGGCGTAGGCGTTGCCCGAGCCGGCCATCCGGTCGATGTGGCCAGAGAGCCAGGACAGCATCGGGAGCATGAGGCCAAGGAACCCGTATGGGAAGCGATGGCGCAGCGGCCGTGGGAGCGACGAACGGCTCCATCGAGACAAGATCGTGGCGATCAGTGCGGCCGCGAATGAAAGCCCCGCCAGGATCCACCAGACCGGGTAGGACTCCAGGATGTTGCCGATCACTTCGTTTGTGTAGAGCAGGTAATCGACCGCAATGGAGTTGAAGCCTTTGGAGAATTCCTACCAGAACGTGACCTCTGCCACGGCGGCAAACAGCACTCCGAGGCAGATTCCCCAAAGGGTCAGGAAACGCATGACCGCATAGAAGCGGCTGAGGCGCCACCAATCAAGTGCCAAGGCTGCCAGCAGGAGCAGCGGTGATACGGTGGCCATGGCCACGAGCAGGTCAAACCAAGCTCCCAGAAGAAAGACTCTTGGCCAGGCGGAGAAGGGAACGTTCCCATGACCGGCCATTCCGAGGAGCACTGCGCGTGTGAGGAATGAGATCAGCATCAGCAGAGACAGCACTCCCATCGCGGCTTTCGGCAAGCGCTCGTCTCGCGTTCCAAGCTTTTCCACAGTGGCCATCCTCCCACCGGGAAGGGACTCGAGCCGAGGGAAGGGGTCGCAACGATCGGAGTTCTACTCAACTCAGGTGCCGGGCCGGGACGTATTGTTCCTGTGGCCCGGTCATGCCTGTCGAGCCATTTGAGCCGTTGCCAGTGTTTGCAGAGAATGGGAGACCTGCGAGAGATCGAGACCCTGCGCTAGCATGGAGTCCATGCACATGGTCTTCCTGCGGTTATCCGCCCTCGGCGACATCCTCCGCGTTCTTCCGGCGTGGGTGAACCTGCACGAGGCCATGCCCGAGGCTCGGATCCAGGCGGTGGTGGAGGACCGCCATGCCTTCCTGCTGGAGCCATTCCCCTGGCTGGAGCCGGTGATCGTGCGGCGCAAGCGGCTCTCGCAGCCGCTGGGGGCCCTGGCCGAGCTGAGAAGGGTCGCCGGCCAGCTTGAACAAGCGCAGGTCTCCCTGGATTTCCACGGCATCCTCAAGTCGGCCTTGATCCCGCGCCTGGCGCGCATCCCCGAGCGCTGGGGGGACGGGGTGACGAAGGAGGGAGCCCGCTGGTTCCAGACCCATCCAATGCCCTTCCGCTATCAGACCCGGTACGACCAGGCTCTGGGACTCGCCGGAGCCTTCGGGAAAGCCCATGGTCTGGCGGGCCTGGAACGCTTCCGGCCCGTGCTCCGCGAGGCCTCGCTGCCTGAGCCGGGGCAGGCCTGGGAGGGAACCGGGAAACCCCGCGTGGTGATGGTGCCCGGCGCCTCCCGGCGCGGTGCCATCAAGCGCTGGCCCCTGCGGCACTGGCTGGCCCTAGCGGACAGGCTCAAGGATCGCTGCGAGCTGCGTTGGTCTCTGGGACCGGAGGAAGAGGACCTGCGCACGTGGCTGCCCCAGGAGACGGGTGTTCCAGCCCTTCCCAAGGGATCTCTGTGGCAGCTGGCCGGGGCTCTCCGGCAGGCGGATCGTGTGATCGCACCGGATACGGGGCTGCTCCATCTGGCGGTGGTGCTGGGTGTTCCCGTGATCGGCGTCTATGGCTCCTCGGACCCCGTCATTGCCGGCATCCCCGAGGGGAGCGGGGTCATCGTCAGGACCGGAATCTCTTGCGCGCCCTGCCGGGAGCGGCGATGCCTGCGCCGCCAGTGCCTGGAGGAACTGCCGCCCGAGCGGGTGGCAGCCCTGGTGTAAGACCTCCTCCGGCTCTTCAGGGGATGTCTTGCAACAGGGATGGGTGTTCCTTAGCGGATCCATCAGCCCGCCGGAAACATGCTGAACCGCTGGGCGGAGGGCGAACTGCTGGACAGAATGGAGCAGGATGGTGCGGGCTGTATTGCGTTCGACGCCTTGACCCAAGGACTTCTCTCGGACAAGTGCCTTGGCGGCATCCCTCGCGAAGCACGAAGCAACCGTCCTTGGGCAGAGACTCGCCCAGATGGCCCTTGCGTGGGTGCTGCGGGATCCGCGGATGGCCAGCACCCTCATCGGCGCCAGCAGCAGTGCGCAGATCCGGGAGAAGGTGGAAGCCCTGCGTCGACTCGATTTCTCCGAGACGGAGCTCCGCGCCATCGGCCAGCATGCCCAGGAAGGACACATCAACCTCTGGGAGAAGCCGAGCACCGATCAGCGTCCATGAGGCCGATCCATCCCCGGCGCGGTCCATTGGTGAGAAATTCAAGGTGTTGAAGTGGGATCAACGGAGCGGCTCAACCGAGGGGCTAAGCATCCGTGAGGGCTGGCTCACGAGCAAAACCCGGTGCCACGTCAACATTTGGCTAGGAATTCGGTCGTTCCGTTGGGATATAACGCAAGTGTTTTTAGGTATTTACGTTTGACGATGCCGGTGAACAGGTCTACATGTAGGTCGCTGTTTCCGGTACATCGCCATTCCACCCTTCGCGATCCTCCCTCCGGAGGTCTCTTCCCATCGCGATCCGTTCCTTTCCGAGCGCCGTTTCGGGGCGCTCGCAGCCCCAGGAGGTACTGTCATGCAGAGATCCCTGCGTATTGATCCCAACAAGTGCACGGGCTGCCTCCAGTGCGAGATGGCCTGTGCGTACGAGAACCACCGGACGTACACCATCGCGCGCAGCCGCATCAAGGTGATCCCCTTCGAGCACGAAGGGCGCAAGGTCCCCTATACCTGCACCCAGTGCGACGAAGCATGGTGCCTGCATGCCTGCCCGGTGGAAGCCATCGTGCTGGACGCCGCCACGGGCGCGAAGATCGTGAAGGAAGACATCTGTGTGGGCTGCAAGGTCTGCACCATTGCCTGCCCCTTCGGCACCATCAACTACGTCGCAAAGACAGGCAAGGTGCAGAAGTGCGATCTTTGCAGTGGCGAGCCCGCCTGTGCCAAGGTCTGCCCTACGGGCGCCATCACGTATGTGGACGCGGACTGGACCGGCCTCGGCAAGATGCGCGAGTGGGCCGGCAAGACCGACACGAACCAGCCGACGGTGTGAGGAGGTGAAGCCATGACCTGGACCAAGAACGTTCTGCGCGTGAACCTCACCACCGGCACCTGCACCAAAGAACCCCTGAACATGGCCTGGGCCCATCAGTATCTGGGCCAGCGGGGGCTTGCCACCAAGTACCTGGTCTCGGAGATCGATCCGAAAGTGGATCCGCTCTCGCCCGAGAACAAGCTCATCCTCGCGACGGGCCCCCTCACGGGCACCATCGCGTCCACCGGCGGCCGCTACGCGGCGATCACCAAGGGACCCCTCACGGGAGCCATCGCCTGCTCCAATTCCGGCGGGTTCTTCGGCTCCGAGCTGAAGTTCGCAGGCTGGGACATGGTGATCTTCGAGGGCAAATCGCCCAAACCGGTCTACCTGCTCATCGAAGACGACCAGGCGAAGCTGGTGGATGCCTCCCATCTGTGGGGCAAGACCGTCTGGCACACGGAGGAGGCGATCAAGAAACACCACCAGGATCCGCAGATCCGCGTGGCCTCCATCGGCCGTGCGGGCGAGAACGGCGTGCTCTTCGCCGGCATCGTGAACGACCTGCACCGGGCCGCCGGACGCTCGGGCGTGGGCGCCGTCATGGGTTCCAAGAACCTCAAGGCGGTGGCTGTGCGCGGCACGCGGACCGACGCCTACAAGCCGGCCGACCCTGAGGCGTTCCTCAAGGCCGTGACCGAGGCCAAGCAGGTGATCGCGGCGAACGGCGTGACCGGGCAGGGTCTTCCGACTTACGGAACCCAGGTGCTGGTGAACATCATCAACGAGGTGGGCGCGTTCCCGACCCGGAACGCCCAGGACATCCAGTTCGAGTCGGCCCGGGCCATCTCGGGCGAGGCCATGCACGAGAAGCGCCCCACCGACGGGAAGGCCAACCTCCTCATCAATGGAGCCTGCTTCGGCTGCACCATCGGATGCGGTCGGGTCTCCAAGATGGATCCTGGCCACTTCACGGTGAAGGACAAGCCTGCATACCACGGGGCTTCCGGCGGCGTGGAATACGAGGCCGCCTGGGCCCTTGGAGCCGCCACGGGTGTCTCCGACCTGGAAGCGCTGACCTATGCCAACTTCCTGTGCAACGAGGACGGGATGGACCCGATCACCCTGGGCTCCACCATCGGCGCGGCCATGGAGCTCTATCAGCTTGGGCTCATCACAAAGGAGGAGGCGGGCATCGAGCTGACCTTCGGTTCCGCCGAGGCCATGGTGAAGATGGCCGAGCTGACCGCCCGGGGCGAAGGCTTCGGAACGCAGATCGGGATGGGCTCCAAGCGGCTCTGCGCCAAGTACGGTCGGCCTGAGCTGTCCATGTCCGTCAAGGGCCAGGAGTTCCCGGCCTATGACGCTCGGGGGCTGCAGGGCATGGCGCTGGAATATGCCACCTCCAACCGCGGCGCCTGCCATGTGCGCGGCTACATGGTCTCCACGGAAGTGCTGGGCATCCCCGCCAAGATGGATCCCGGTACGACCGAAGGGAAGCCCGCCATGCTGAAGGCCTTCCAGGACCTCACCGCCGTCGTGGACTCCGCGGGCATCTGCCTGTTCACGACCTTCGCCTGGTCCGCCTCGGACATCCAGGCCCAGATCCAGGCGGCCTGCGAAGGTGACTGGTCCGTGGACAAGCTCATGCAGATGGGCGAGCGGATCTGGAACCTGGAGCGGGCGTTCAACCTGGCTGCAGGCTTCACGGCCAAGGACGACACCCTGCCGCCGCGCATGCTGAACGAACCCGCCAAGACCGGGCCTCAGAAGGGCAAGGTGGCGGAGCTCGGCAAGATGCTGCCGGAGTACTACCAGGTGCGGGGCTGGACGGCGGAAGGCGTACCCACCGCCGAAACGCGTACCCGTCTCGGCCTTTGATCCATGGACCGCGGGTGGCGGTCAAGCCGCCACCCGCGCAGCAAAGGACTTCCCATGCGACACGTCATCATCGGCAGTGGGCCGGCGGGGGTTACCGCCGCGGAAACGCTGCGCAAGGCGGATCCGGCCAGCGAGATCACCCTGGTTCATGGCGAGGAGGGCCTCCCCTACGCCCGCATGGCCATCCCGTATTTGATGGCCGGGCAGATCACCGAAGAGGGCACCCACATCCGGGCGACGCGTGAGCACTATGACCGCCACCGCATCCAACTGGTGGCGGGGAAAGCCGCGACCGTGGAC
>CAYZND010000167.1:0-7734 GCA_964479495.1 uncultured Mesoterricola sp. | reverse complement strand
GGTCTAGGAACATGGAGGAACGGTAGCCTGTGGTCGAGGGTCAGAAAAACGGCGAGAGCGCGCTGGCCTTCGGCCGCGCGCTCTCGCATAAGGGAAAGTCCACTACTCCTCGATGGGGTCGATGTGGATGAAGCGGCCGTGCTGTCCCTTGTCCTGGAAGCGCACGCGGCCGTCCACCTTGGCGAACAGGGTGTGGTCGGTGCCCATGCCCACGTTGACGCCCATCTTGAACTTGGTGCCACGCTGGCGGACGAGGATGGAACCGCCGGTGACGACCATGCCACCGAAGGCCTTCACGCCGAGGCGCTGAGCATGGGAATCGCGAGCATTGCGGCTGGAGCCGACGCCGTTTTTATGAGCCATGACATATACCTCACTGTTTCACTGAATCTGGGGAAGCCTGAGCAGGTTCAGCCTGCGAAGGCGCGGGGGTTCCGGGGGTATAGTGCGCAGCACGGATCCCCGGACAGCGTCTATCCCTTGATGCCCTTGATGCGGACTTCGGTGAAGCCCTGGCGGTGTCCCTGGGTGCGCTGGTAGGTCTTGGTGCGCCGCTTCTTGAAGATGAGGACCTTCTTGGCGCGGTCGTGGCGGATCACCTCGGCTTCCACCGTGGCGCCCATAACGACGGGCTGACCGACCTTCACATCACTGTCCTTGGCCACCAGCAGCACGCGGTCGAAAACGACGCTCTGCTTGGGGTCCTTCTCGAGCAGCTCCACGCGGACGACATCGCCTTCCTGGACGCGGTACTGCTTTCCACCGGTTTGAATCACTGCGTACATACGACCCTCTCTCAGGAGGCTTGGGCGGCGCTCACGGATCGGGCGCGCTTGGGGAGCCCAAGACAAGGCCCACCAGAATGCCAAGAATCAGCAGGAATCTCAAGGAAAATTCCTCACCGCATTGCTCTTGGCCTAGTCCCTCCCCATAATCTCAGGGTTTGCGGAGTTCCGCATGGCTCGCGTACTGCTCATCGAGGACGATCCGGACACGGGGGATTCCCTCAAGGCCATGCTGGAGCTGTCCGGGCACGAGGTCACCTGGGCCCGCCAGGGCCGGGAGGCCATGGCGCTGATCCAGCCTTCCCACGAGGTGATCCTCACGGACATCCTCATGCCGGAGATGGATGGCATCGAGAGCATCCAGTTCTTCCGCAAGAACCATCCGGACGTCGCCATCGTGGCCATGACCGCCCAGCGGGACTCCCCCTACCTGCGCGCGGCCGCGCTCTTCGGTGCCAAGGCGACCCTCTACAAACCCTTCAGCATCCAGGAACTGGACGCGGCCATCAGGAAGGTCGCGGGCGCCACGCCTCCAGCACCCTGAAGCGCTCACCCATGAAGTTGGGCAGGGTGAGCTGAAGCAGGTTCTCCATGCGGGTCACCCGATCCCTGGGCGCCAGCTCCTGCCACTGGGTCTCCCACTCCGAGAGGGGCGCGTGGGTGCGGACCCAGCGGCTCAGGCTGTGGTGGCTGGCCTCGTGCAGGCCCTCCACCTCCAGGAGGCGCATGAGACGCGTGAAGTCCACATCCGCCGTGAGGTCACACCGGCCCAGCTCTTCCCACCAGGCGCCATCCACGACATGCCCCTTGTACCGCCGCAGGTCGGCCCCCTTGGCCACGAGCCGGAAGCCATTGTCCCCATAGTCGATGGCCAGGAAGAGCCCCGCCCTCAGGGGACGCACCAACTCCCGCACCAGCTCCGCCAATCCCTCGCTCCAGACGCCTCCATCCCCGGGGCGCAGCCCCTGCTCCGCCTGGGACCGGAACCAGGCTCCAGCCTCCCCCGGGTCGCCGGGGCGCCAAGCCGGACCTTCCTCCGTGAGCACTTCCCGCAGCCACCGCTCCCCGTCCCAGCGCCAGGGTTGGGCGGGAAGCGCATCGAAGAGCTCGTTGGAGATCACCGCGCCGACAAAGGACGGCAGGGGATCGCCTTCCGCCAGGAACCGGGCCCTGCCCTTGTCCAGGAAGGGGGCCAGGGCCGTCTCCGCGGCGGCCCGAGCCGCCGGGTTGTCATCCCGGTGAACGTAGACGAGCGCCTTGGCGAACGCGCCCGAAGCCGCCGCCAGCAGGTCTCGCCCCAGCCAGCCGCGGCCGGCCCCAGGCTCCAGAACCAGGAAGACCTCCGGCCGCTCCAGCTGTTCCCAGGCGGCCTCCAAGCGCAGCGCCAGGGTCTCTCCCAGCAGGGGACCGATGTCCAGGGCCGTGTAGTAGTCCTTCCCCTCGAAGCCCCAGGGGGCCTTCCGCTGCCGGTAATAGCCATGCTCCGGGTGGTACAGGGCCAGCGCCATGGCTTCGGCCGCGGGCAGCTCGCCCTCCGCCAGCCGATGCCGGATCACCTTGGCCAGCCCGCTCATGGTTCCTCCTTGCGCAGGGGCCAGCGTTCGAGGACCCAGGGAAGCACCCACTGGGTCACCAGCAACGCCAAGGCCACGCCGCCAAGGGCTGCCAGGCCAAGGCCTCGCAGCCCGCGGTAGCCGCTGAACACCAGGCCTCCGAAGCCTGCGAGGGTGGTCCCGGCACAGACCGCGTTCACCCGGGCCACCCGGGCGGCGGCATGGGCTTCGTGCCGGGCCCGGTGCAGCAGGTTCATGGCCGTATCGATGCTCACGCCGAGGGCGATGGGGATGGCCACCAGCGAGAGGAACGTCAGCGGTTCCCCCGTCAACCCCAAGGCACCCAGGGTGCCCACCTGGCTCGCGAGCAGGGGGACCAGGGAGATGAAGAGGAAGCGCCAGCTGCGGCCGAAGACGGCCACCACCAGGACGACGGCGCCGAAGGCCAGCAGGATGACATCCTGCAGGGCATCGCGGGCCACGCCCTTGATGGCGCGGAAGAGGGGGCGGGTGCCGACCATGCGCGCACCCGTGTCGGCGATCTCGCGCTCGACGCGGTCCTGGGCGGCTTCGGGCAGCCGCAGGGGCATGCTGAAGGTCGGGGCGGCCGCGGCCTTCGAAGCGGTGCGGCGGGATCCCCGGAGGAGGGTCCAGGAAGACGGGGTCCCCACGGAGACCCGAACCGAGGGGAAGAGGGCCTGAAGGGACCGGGGCACCGCCCCTGGGTCTTCGATGCTCTCCTGCAGGGCGGACAGAGGCAGCTCCAGGGCCACGGGATCGAGGTTCTCCTCCGTGGCGATCTCCAGGACACGCCGGTACCAGGTTTCGGATCCCAGCACACGCCTGAGTTCGGAATGCCTTTCGGCCCACAGCGGCATGGGAATGCCTTCTCGCCGCAGGGGCGTCACGATGCGGTTCCAGAGCTCCGGCAGCCGTTCGGGGTCATCCAGGGGGATCTGGATGGCCAGGGGCTGCAGCCCGGCCCCCAGGGCCTTCCCGAGGGTCTCCTGGAGCACCAGGGCCGGATTGCCTTTCTGCCGGAAGCGCCGCAGGTCCTCCTCCCAGGTCAGGCGGCGGATGCCCCACAGCCCGAGCAGCAGCAGCGCGGCTGAAACAGCCACCTTCCAGCCCCGGACGGTGGAGGTCGGCGCCTTGGAGGCTTCCGCGCGGGGTGCGAAGGTGCCCCTGCCATGGTCCAGCCACAGCAGGAGGGCCGGCAGCAGCAGGAAGCTGGACACCATGCAGGCCAGGAGCCCGAGGCCGGCCGTGAGGCCCAGGTCCCGGAAGCCCGGAAAGGGGGCCGCCACGCAGGCCAGGAAGGCCAGGGCGGTGGCGCCTCCGCCCGTGATCACGCCCGGCCCCGTGCCGAGCAGGGAGGCCCTCAGCGCCAGGGCCTTCGAGCGACCGGCCTGGCGCTCGTCCCGGTACCGGCTGAAGAGCAGGATGCCGACGTCGTCTCCGATGCCCAGGAGCACCGCCCCGAAGGCGGCGGCCATGAGATTGAGGTGACCCAGGATCCATCCGACCAGACCCAGCGCCCAGAGCATGCCCACGAGCAGGGGAGCCACCACGAAACCGTAGCCCGCCAGGGTCCGGAAGCCGATCCAGTAGACCAGGCCGATGAGGACAAAGCTCAGCCCCAGGCTCAGCAGCACTTCCCGGGTCAGGGTCTGGGACTCCCAGAAGGCGATGGCATGGGCACCCGTGGCCTGGAGCGGGAAGCTGCGGCCGGGCATGGGCTCCAGCGCGGCCTTCACGGTCGCGGCCGAGACCCGCTCCGGCAGCGGTCCGCGCGCGCCCTGCCCCAGCCAGGTGAGCACCCGGGCCGTGGCCTTCGAATCCGAGCTTGAGAAGTCCACGACCAGCGGCACCAGCACGAACCGGCTGTCCGTGGTGACCACGTATCCCGTGCGCAGCTTCACCGGGAAGGCCTTGGCACTGCTCGTGGCCTTCAGCAGCGTCTCGTTGGACTTCTCCATGAACCCCATCAGGCGGAGCGGGTCCAGCTGGGCCATCCGCTTGTGGAGGGGGTTGGGGGAAGCCAGGTCCCGTGCCGTTTCCTTGAACCTGGCCCTCACCTCGTCCGGGCTATTGAGGGGGGAGAGCTTGTCGCCCAGCAGCATGGGGGCGAGGGCATAGAACTGCCCCGTCACCAGTCGCACCGCTTCGGGATCCCCATCCAGGAAGCTGCCCGCCGCCAGGAGCGGAGGCCAGAGGGAGGCTCCCTTGGGGCCGGGCACCGGCCGGGGTTCCGAGATGCGGCCCTCGCCGCTCATGCCGTTCAGGGGCACGCCATCCTGGTCCAGGAGCCGTTCCACGAGGCTCTCGGCCCAGCCTTCGCGGACTTCCAGATCGGCAGCACCCCCCTCCGCCGCCAGCCAGAGCAGCTCCTGCTGGCCCACGCCGGCCTCGATGCTGGCCCGGACCACGGGGTGGTCCGTGGGCAGGAGGCTCATGAGGTCCAGCCTGCGCTCCACGCGCAGCACCCCCCAACCCAGCAGCAGCGTGACCCCCGCGAGCACCACCCAGAGCCAGACCGGACGCGTGAGGTGCAGGCGCACCAGGCCCCTCAGCAGGCGCTTCACGGCTGCTCCTCGGAGATGGGTCGCGCCACATGGACGCTACCCATTCAGGCTTTCCATGAGCCGGACCAGGATGGGTTTCATCTGCACGCGCCTCGACTGGGATAGGCGCTTCAGGAGGCTGGGGTCCTCCAGTCGCAGGAGCGGGTAGCCTTCCGTCGACTGCAGCACTTCGGCCCACCGGGAAGCCGTGATGAGGGTGGGGCGCTCTTCTGCATAGCGCTGGTCCAGCAGCTGGGCCACGGCCCGGACCACCCGGATGTCCGTGTCGAGGCGGTCCAGGTCGTCCAGCACCAGGCAGGGGGCCTGGATCAGAGGAGCCATCCGGTCCCGCTCGCTCAGGAAATCCGTGTTCTGGAAGCTGCGAGAGTCATAGTAGGTGTCCTTCAGCTCCTGACTGAAGGTCCGCATGGAGATGAAGAGCCCCTTCGCGCCCGTCCGTTCCACCCAGGCCTTCAGGGCCGCCGCCGCCAGGGTGCTGCGCCCGCTGCCCGCCGGACCATCGATCCACCAGAGGTCCACGGCGTCCCGGCCATGCCGGGCCCAGTTCACCAGCGCCCGGTAGCCCAGGGGCTCCTGGGCCGGCTTGAGATCCTTCCAGGCGGCATCCCCTGATCCGGATCGGGCCCCACACTTGTGCAGGATCAGGTCCAGCTTCGAGCGCAACTCGATGCGCTCCGTGAGCCCCGCCTCCGTCTGGTGCTCCACCAGCTCCCGGGCCTCCTCAAGCGCCTTCACCACCTTCTCGCGCGGGTGCTGGATCTTCCACCACTCCCAGAAGGAGTCGAAACTGGCCTGCCGGTACCGGGCCGGGATGCCCAGGACGGCACTGTCCGCTTCCGCCTCCGCGGTGCAGCCGCAGATCCGGGCAGGAGCCATGGGATCCGGATCCAGGATGACGCCCCGCCCTCCGCACTTCGGGCAGCCGGGCTTGCCGGGGCTCATCCCATGTCCCCCTTCAGGAACTGGCCCAGGAGGGCGCGGCGGCGCTCGCGGATCTTCATGAAGGCCCGCTCCTCGATCTGGCGCACGCGCTCCCGGCTGATGGGGGGATCGAAGGTCTGGCCGATCCGCTCGAGGGTGACCGGCTCGTGGCCGTTCAGGCCGAAGTGCAGCGTGATGATGGTCCGCTCCTTCTGGTTGAGCATCTCCAGGCTCAGGCGCACCTGGTCCAGGAAGGACTCCTGGTCCATGGTCTCCATGGCGGAGGGCTCGATGGACTGCTCCAGGCTGTCGCCCAGGGTCAGATCCGATTCGCCCATGCCCTGCTCCGTGGACACCGTGGCCGTGGTCTGCTGCAGGAGCAGGAGCCGCTCCACCTCCTCGGGGGTGAAGGCGGGATTCGCGGCCACGATCTCCTGCACGCTGGGGGGCCGCCCCAGCTCCTGGCTCAGGCGGTGCATCTGCCGGTTCAGCTGCACCAGATGACCCGCGACCTTCTGGGGGAGCCGGATCTTGCTGCCGTGCTCGGCCAAGGCGTGGAAGATGGCCTGGCGCACCCACCAGGAGGCGTAGGTAAGGAACTTGTTCTCCCGCTCGGGGTCGAAACGCTTGGCGGCCTCGATGAGCCCCAGATTCCCCTCGCTGATGAGGTCCAGCAGGTCGAGACCCATGCCCTGGAACTTGCGCGCCTCCTTCACCACGAAGCGGAGGTTGCCTTCCACGAGCATCCGCAGGCCCTCGGGATTGCGGTCCCGCTGCCACAGGCGCCCGTTGATGCGCTCCTCCTCTGCGGTCAGCAGGGGCAGATCGCGGATGGAGTCGAAGTATTTGTCGAGGGAGCGCTCTTCCAGATGCCGTTGGGGCAAGGTTCACCTTTGGAGCTAAGCCAGGTCAGGATGGAACAGCATAGCAAGGCGGATCACGCTACCGCTTCCGTAATCCTTGGGGCATGAGCTTCACCAGCCCCTTGGGGTTGGGAGCCTCCTGGGCCGGCTCCGGCTCGATGCCGGCAGCCCTCAGCTTGGATTCGTAGGACTCGAGCAGGCGGCGGGTCTCCTCCTGGATCTTCTGCATCTGGTCCCGCAGGTTCAGGACCACCTCGACCCCGGCCAGGTTCACCCCCAGGTCCCGGGTGAGGTTCAGGATGAACTCCAGGCGCTCGATGTCCTCCTCGCTGTAGAGGCGGGTCTTGCCTTCCGTCCTGGAGGGCAGGAGCAGCCCCTCGCGCTCGTAGAGGCGCAGGGTCTGGGGATGAATCTCGTACCGGGTGGCGACCACCCCGATCATGTAGCAGCCGGCCTTGGGATCCCGCCGCATGCCCTACCTCCCTCTCTGTTCGCGGATGCCGTGGTCGTTGAGCTCGGCGAGCTCCCTCAGGAGTTCCTTGCTGCGCTCGTCCTGGATCGTGGGGGTGACCACCTGGATCTCGGCGAAGAGATCCCCCCGCTGGTCCGAGCGCGGGACGGGCATGCCCTGCCCCTTCAGGCGCAGCTTGGAGCCGCTTTGGGTGCCCGGTGGCACCTTGATGGTCGTGTGCCCCTCGGGAGTCGGAATCTCCACCTTGGCCCCCAGGGCTGCCTCCGAGTAGCTGATGGGCAGCTTCAGGTAGAGGTTCGCCCCCCGGCGCTCGAAGCGCGGATCGGGCTCCACCTGGATCTGCAGATAGAGGTCCCCGGGTCCGCCGCCCCGGCGGCCGGCCTCCCCCTTGCCGGAGACGCGCAGCTTGGTGCCGTCTTCAACCCCCGGCGGGATGGCCACCGTGATGGTGTCGCGCTTGGGATTCCGGCCCCGCCCCTGGCACTCCGAGCAGCTGGGCGCCTTGCGCCCCGTGCCCCCGCACTCCTCGCACTCGTACTTGGACTTCAGGAAGCC
>CAYZND010000166.1:5249-7775 GCA_964479495.1 uncultured Mesoterricola sp. | reverse complement strand
AGATGTGTATAAGAGACAGGAAATCATGATCACCCAGGACCAGGCGTTCATTCCGTTCTACTTCTACGTGAACCAGAACCTCATCGACACTGCCAAGTGGGGCGGCTGGTACGAGAACTCCATGAACATCCACCCCTGGAAGGCCATCTACAAGAAGTGATCCTGGCCTAGCACCACGTCTTGCGAAGAACGGGCTGGAGCGGACGGTAAACCGCTCCAGCCCCCATTGTGGAGGGCGGGTCCCTCCTGGTCGTAGCTCGGTTCGCAGCCTGGCTGCTGGATTCGTTCACTTGGCGGAGGCCATGAACTCAATCGATAAGGGGCATCCATGACCCGATTCATGATAAGGCGCTTTCTGAGCCTGATACCGACCGTGTTTCTCATCATCACGTTCGCGTTCATCATCGTCCGCTCCGCGCCTGGCGGACCGTTCACCTCAGAAAAAGGCAGACCGCCGGAAATCGTCGAGAACCTCAAGAAACACTACGATCTCGACAAGCCGATCTTCACCCAGTACCTGCTGTACATGGGCAAGATCATGAAGGGCAACCTCGGACCCTCCACGCGGTTCAAGGACTTCACGGTCAACGAAGTGATCGGAACCGCCCTTCCTGTCTCCATGCTCCTGGGCATCCTGGCCCTCTCCCTGGCTGTCCTGTCGGGAGTCGCCGCCGGCATCATCTCAGCCCTCCGACAGAACTCCTGGGTCGATTACCTGGCCATGTCGTTTGCGGTCGTGGGCATCTCCGTCCCGCTCTTCGTCATTGGCCCCGTCTTGAAGCTGTTCCTGGCCCTCAAGTGGAAGCTCCTGCCCACTTCGGGTTGGTTCGGAGGCCGCTACAGCTGGGTCGTGATCATCATGCCCGTCCTGACGCTCGCGCTCCCCTACCTGGCCAGTATCGCGCGTCTCACACGCGCCTCGGTATTGGAGGTGCTCCGCGCCGACTACATCCGGACGGCCCGATCCAAGGGGCTCTCCGAGACCGTCGTCATCCTCAAGCACGTGCTGAAGGGCGCGCTACTGCCGGTGATCTCGTTCCTCGGACCTGCCTTCGCCGGCATCATCACGGGCACCGTCGTGGTCGAGCAGATCTTCACGATTCCCGGTATGGGCAGGCCTTACATCCAGGCCGCTATCAACCGTGACTACGGCGTCATCCTCGGCGATGTCATCGTGTTCTCGCTCATCCTGGTGCTGATGAACTTCCTGGTCGACATCTTCTACGGATTCCTGGATCCGCGCATCTCGTACAAGTGAGGAAACCATGACCGAGAAGAAACAGCCAAAACGGGACTCGCTCACCAACGAATTCAACCAGACCATGAAGCCGGTCTCTCTCTGGACCGATGCCTGGCGCCGGCTCCGGAAGAACAAGATGGCCTTTGCCGGCCTCATCATCATCGGTGTGTTCGGCCTGCTCAGCTTTACCGCACCGATCCTCCCCATCCACTCCTACGAGACGCAGGTCACTGAGCACCAGAACCTGCGCCCCTCCTTCCGGCCCGCCGGGCAGCTCATGATCGAGACCCGCACCAGCTACTTCAAGCAGGTCATGGAAGCCGAAGGCCGCACCGAGCTGAACGACGAAGAGAAGGCCGAGATCTCTTCCATGGAGCAGTCGGTGCAGACCAACCCGATCCATAAGCAGATGTACCTGCTTGGAACGGACTCCCTCGGCCGGGACATGCTCTCCCGGGTGCTCTACGGTGGCCGCATCTCCATCGGCATCGGCCTCGTGGGCACCTTCTTCTCGATGCTCGTGGGCATCTCGCTCGGCAGCATCGCCGGCTACGTCGGCGGCAGGCTGGACAACCTGCTCATGCGCTTCGTGGACATCCTCTACGGGTTGCCCTACATGCTGGTCGTCATCATCATGATGGCGCTGTTCGGCAAGAACATCATCAACCTCTTCATCGCCATCGCACTCATCTCGTGGTTGACCCTGTGCCGCGTGGTGCGTGGCCAGATCATCAGCCTGAAGAATGCCGAGTTTGTCGAGGCTGCCCGGTCCATGGGCGCGAGCACCCCGCGCATCATCTTCCGGCATCTGACGCCCAACACCCTGGGTGTCATCGTGGTGTTCTCGACGCTGATGGTGCCCCAGTTCATCATGAACGAATCCTTCCTGTCCTTCCTCGGGCTGGGCATCTCGGCACCCATGGCCTCCTGGGGTTCCCTCGTCGCCGAAGGCGCCTCGGTCATGGACCTCTATCCCTGGCAGCTGCTCGTGCCGGCGATCTCCATGACGGTTTTCCTCTTCGCGATGAACTTCCTCGGCGACGGCCTCCGGGACGCGCTGGATCCTCAGAGCAAGAACAAGCTCTGAGCCATGGCCCCCAACCTTCCAGCCGACCGACACAAGGACATGTGATATGGCTATGACCGACGAACCCATCCTGCAAGTCAAGAACTTGCGCACCTACTTCAACACCGATGAAGGCATCGTCAAGGCCGTCGATGGCGTCAGCTTCGACCTCCGCAAGGGCGAGACCCTCGGCATCGTGGGCGAATCCGGATCCGGCAAG
>CAYZND010000166.1:0-5239 GCA_964479495.1 uncultured Mesoterricola sp. | reverse complement strand
CGGCAAGAGCGTGACGAACCTCTCCGTGATCAACATGATTCCCTCCCCTCCGGGACGCATCGCGGGCGGCGAGATCCTATACCACGGCAAGGACCTGCTCAAGATGCCCAAGAGCGAGATCCGCCAGATCCGCGGCAACAAGATCTCCATGATCTTCCAGGATCCGATGACCTCCCTGAACCCCTTCCTGCGGATCTCGAACCAGATGATCGAGACCATCGTGCTCCACCAGGGGCTCGACAAGAAGGCCGCCAAGGAGAAGGCCATCGAGATGCTCAAGCTCGCAGGCATCCCCAGCCCCGAGAAGCGCATCGACCAGTACCCCCACCAGTTCTCGGGTGGCATGCGCCAGCGCGTGATGATCGCCATGGGGCTCTCCTGCAACCCCGAGATCCTCATCGCCGACGAACCCACCAGCGCCCTTGACGTGACCATCCAGGCCCAGATCCTGGACCTCATGAAGGACCTCACGCACCGTCTCGGCACCGCCGTGATCCTGATCACCCACTCCCTGGGCGTGGTGGCCGGAACTTGCGACACCATCTGCGTGATGTACGCGGGTCGCTTCGTGGAGCGTGGTCCCACGGACCTGATCTTCGAATCCCCCATGCACCCCTACACCCAAGGGCTCATCAAGTCGGTGCCGCGCCTCGACCGCAAGAGCACCGAGCGGCTATCGTCCATCCGGGGCCAGCCGCCAAACGTCATCGATCTGCCCGACTGCTGCCCCTTCTACCCCCGCTGCGACAAGGCGATGGACATCTGTAAGCGGAAGTATCCGGCCTGGAAGACGTTCGACAATGGTCGGACCGTCGGCTGCTGGCTGTATTCGGAGGAGAGGTAGCCATGGCCCAGAACGACACTCTGCTCGAAGTCAACAACCTCAAGATGCATTTCCCCTTCGGGGGCGGCTTCCTGGGGGGCAAGAAGGGCCACATCTACGCGGTCGATGGCATCGACTTCAAGCTCAAGAAGGGCGAGACCCTCGGCCTCGTGGGTGAGTCGGGCTGCGGCAAGTCCACCACGGCCCGCGCCGTGGCCCAGCTGCATCGTCCCACCTCCGGCGAAGTCCTCCTCAACGGGAAGGACCTCACCAAGCTGAAGGACAGGGACCTCATCGCCGCCCGCCAGGGCATGCAGATGGTGTTCCAGGATCCCTATGCCTCGCTGAATCCCCGCATGACGTCCGGCGACATCATTGCCGAGCCCATGAGGATCTACAACAAGCACGGCATCCTGAACATGTCCAAGCAGGAGATGGATGAGCGCGTCGAGCAGCTGATGGAGCGCGTGGGACTCTCCCGGTTCTTCAAGAACCGCTTCCCCCACGAGTTCTCCGGCGGCCAGCGCCAGCGTATCGGCATCGCCCGCGCCCTTGCGCTGCGGCCCGAGCTGGTGCTCTGCGACGAGCCCGTTTCCGCTCTGGACGTGTCCATCCAGGCCCAGATCCTGAACCTGTTCAAGGATCTCCAGGAGGAGTTCGGTCTCACCTACCTCTTCATCGCCCATGACCTTGCGGTGATCGAGTACATCTCCACCCGCGTGGCGGTCATGTATCTCGGCATCATTGCCGAGCTCTCCGGCGGTGCCGATCTCTACAAGAACCCCCTGCACCCCTACACGCAGGCCCTGCTGTCGGCGGCTCCGATCCCCGATCCCAAGGTGGAGAAGAACCGGAAGCGCATCATCCTCACCGGCGACGTGCCCTCGCCCGACAAGGCCCGCTGCTGCTGCTACTTCTACGACCGCTGCTGGAAGCGAATGGACAAGTGCCTCGAGCGGAAGCCCAAGCTGGTGGAAGTGGAACCCGGACACGAGGTCGCCTGCTTCCTCTATCACGACCAGAGTGTGTAGCCCCAAATGTGTGGATAGCTGAAGAAAGAGCCGCCCCCGGGCGGCTCTTGCTTTTCAGGAAAAGAGGCGAAGCGGATCAGGCCTCGACGACGGGTTTTCCGCAGTGCTCGGCGATGCGCGAGGCCAGCGAGCGAAGCTTTTCGGCCTTTCGCGCCGGCATGTGGTCGACGAGGAAGCGGGTGCCGTCCGCGCATTCGATCTCAAGGCTCAGGAAGGGCTTCTTGTGGCGCTCCCGCTTGATGGTGGGATCGTCCGTGCGGGTGCCCTTCAGTGCTGCCTCGTTGGCCGCCTTTTCGTCCTCCGAGCCCGGGATCGTCCCTCGCACGAGCGGCACGATGCGCAGGCGCTCGATCTGGACAAAGGGGACCACCCGGCTCCGGGAGAGGAACATCAGCCCGGCTTGGTGGCGAGCAGACTGATCTGCACCATCGAAGGACCACTTGTCCTCATAGAACGTCCCGAGCAGCAGGATGATCATGACGAGCCACGCCAGGGCGCCTGGGCGCGTGTCCCCCAGCAGCAGGGCCGCGGCCACGATGGCCAGGATGGTGCCCATGACGATGCGGTACCAGACCGGGAAGCCATAGACCAGGCGGTCGGGTTTTGGGGACGTGAGGACCAGCGGGATTTCCACGGGAGTCAGCCTTTGAGGGTCTTGGCGGCCTTGGTCAGCTCCGGAACGACCTCGAAGAGGTCACCCACGATGCCATAGTCGGCCAGCTTGAAGATGGGGGCTTCTGGATCCTTGTTGACGGCGACGATGTACTTGGAGCTGGACATGCCGGCCACGTGCTGGATGGCGCCGCTGATGCCGCAGGCGATGTAGAGGGTCGGGCTCACCACCTTGCCGGTCTGGCCCACCTGCATGCTGTGGGGAATGCCCCAGCCTGCATCGACGGCCGCACGGCTCGCGCCCACCACGCCCCCGAGGGCCTCGGCCAGCTCTTCGAGCAGCTTGAAGTTGGCGCCCTCCTTCATACCCCGGCCGCCGGACACGATGATGTCCGCTTCCGTCAGGTCCACTGCTCCGCCAGCCTTGGCCAGGATCTCCTTCACCACGGCCTTGAAGCCATCGGCGGAGACCGGGAGGCTCTCGGCGGTGCCGGCCTTGCTGCAGGAAGCGACCGCGAAGACGTTGGGACGGGTCGTGGCCACCTGGACAGGGCTCTCGAAATCCACCGAGGCGAAGGCCTTGCCCGCATAGACGGGGCGCGTGGCCTGGAGCTTGCCATCCTTCATGGCCAGGGCGGTCACGTCCGCCGCGAAGCCGGCGCCGAGACGGGCGGCCACGCGGGGGGCGACATCCCGTCCCAGGGAGGTCGCGGCGGCCAGGAACACGGAAGCCCCCTTGGCCTGGACGGCATCCGCCAGCAGACGGGCGAAGCCGTCGCTGGAATAGGCGGCCAGCCCAGGGGCATCGGCCTTCAGGATCACGTCGGCCCCATAGGTGGCGGCTTCCTCGGCACCGGCAAGTCCGTGGCCTGCGAAGATCGCACCCACCTGCTTTCCGCTGGCATCCGCCAGGCGCCGGGCCTCGCTCAGGGCCTCCAGGGAGGGCTTGCGGACCTTTCCATCCTTCAATTCACAAAACACCAGAATCATGTGTCATCCCCGTTCGTGCGAATCCGTGAAATACGTGGTTACAGAACCTTGGCTTCATTCTTGAGCAGGCCCAGCAGGGTCGAAGCCTGGGTGGCCGCATCCCCGTCCAGCTTCCGGCCCTCGGAGCGGGCAGGGGGCAGGCTCAGGCTGGAGACCCGGGCGGCGGCGGCCACGCTGACGGCTTCGACTTCCTCGATGGGCTTCTTCTTCGCAGCCATGATGCCCTTGAGGCTGGCGTAGCGGGGCTCGTTGAGGCCGCGCTGGGCTGTGATCACGGCGGGCAGCGAACCTTCCACGATCTCCGTGCCGCTGTCGCCCTCGCGCTCGGCCCGGAAGGAGCCTTCGCCCAGCTCCAGTTTCGTCACCAGGTTCGCCTGGGCGGCGCCCAGCTTCTCGGCCACCATGGGCCCCACGGCGCCGTTGTCCGAGCCGAAGCCCTTGTTGCCGAAGAGCAGCAGGTCGAAGCCCTTGCCTTCCGCAAACGACGCAACGATCTGAGCCACGGCCAGCGGCTCTCCTGCCTCCTGCGACTTGAGCAGGACGGCCTGGTCGGCGCCCAGGGCCAGTGCGTTGCGGAGGATGTCCTTGGCCTTCTCCTCGCCGACGGAAACCGCGACCACTTCCGCGCCCTTGGCCTCCTTGAGCCGGAGGGCCTCCTCGAGCGCGTATTCGTCGTAAGGGCTGGTGATCCACTTCACATCCGCCGGGTCGAGGCTGCGGCCATCGGCGGCCACCTTGATCTTGGTTTCGGTGTCGGGCACCTGCTTGAGGGCGACGAGGATCTTCATGAGGACTCCGTGGAAAAACAAAGGATGTCTTTGCAAAGACGCAGAGTCGGCCATTCTACCCTGACTTGCCGCCCCTGTCCCCCGACGAGGCTCAGGGGACCTTCTGGTACAGTTGCCCCATGACGATGCACGGGAATGACGCGGCCTTGCGCTTCGAGGGAACCTACCAGGAAGCCGACATGGAGGCCCTGGCGGAATTCTCGATCTCCCAGCTGCTGGACCAGCGCCTCGGCAGGGCCACGGTCTCTGCGACGGTGCTTCTCGCCGTCGGGGCCGTGCTGCTGCGCTCCTGGCCCCTGGCCATCGGTGGCTTCCTGGCGATTCTCGGCCTGTCCGCCCTCCTGCGCTATGTGGTCCTGCCCCGCCGGTTGATTCGACATGCCCGGAACGTTCCAGGGACGGAATTCCCGAGGGTGATCCTCGTAGACGGCCAAGGGCTGCGTCACCGGACCCAGGGGACCGAGCAGCGCTTCCAGCGCAGCGAGATCCGTCGGATGGTCTTGCATAAGCATCACCTGTTCATCCTCCTGAAGCCCCAGGGCTGCGTGATGCTCCCCCTGGCCTGGATCCATCCCCCGGCGACGATCGAGGAAGTCGTCACCTCGCTGGCAGGTCGCGACCATGACCCACACGCCTGATTTCACGGATGCCCTGGTCTTCACGGGCGGAGGCACAGGAGGGCACTTCTTCCCCGCGGTGGCCCTCGCCGAAGGCGCGCGGAAGCGCTGGCCGGGTCGTTCCATCGTCTTCATCGGAGCCACCCGGGGCATCGAGGCCAAGCGCCTCCCGGAAGGGGGGTGGCCCCATGTGCTGCTGGACGTGGAGGGCTTTCTCGGACGTTCACCCCTGGCGATCCTGCGGGCGCTCGGAAAGCTCTGGCGAGCCCGGCGCAGGCTGCTGGCTCTCTGGAAGCACCAGCGACCGGCCGTGGTGATCGCCACGGGAGGCTATGGCTCCGCGCCGGCGGTGCTGGCTGCCAAGGCCCTGGGCATTCC
>CAYZND010000165.1:0-7778 GCA_964479495.1 uncultured Mesoterricola sp. | reverse complement strand
GGGAGATCACGTTCAGGGACCGTCGTTCCGCGCGTCGGATCACCTCGATCATGGCTTGTTCCTCTGAAAGGTCAGGGGCGGGGCAGGGGAGACTTGCGGGAGGGGGGATCAGGTGTCCTCACGGCCGACGCAGACCAGGCCGGCGGTCCGGCCTTCGGCGTCTCTCAGGACCGAGGCCCGAAGGACCATGCGATGGGGAGAGCCATCCCGGGTGAGGACCTGGACCGGATGCAGCCGAGGTTCGCCTGCGGGATCCCGGAGGGCTTCCAGGAAGGCCTTCCGCGTCTTCGGGCCGAGGCGTTCGGGGAGGCACTGGGAGAACCAGTCCTTGCCGAGGAGCTCCTCCTGCAGACCATACCCGAGCGTGTCCAGGGCGCTCTGGTTGAGGCGCAGGATCCGTCCGGCGGCATCGAGCACCATCAGGTACGTCCCGGCCCGGTCGAAATACGAGGTCTCCGCTTCCATCCGGCGCAGGAGTCCGGCCCGGGCGGCTTCCTGCTCGGTGCGGTCGAACAGGGCCAGCCTCACGCTGCGGCCGTGCCCCGGGGTGAAGTCGCCGCAGACCCCGTTCAGGCAGACATGGATGGGGACGCCATCCTTCCGGCGGAGGCCCAGCTCCATCTGGCGGCAGGAGGAGGGGGCCTTCCCGATGTCCTGGAGGTAGGTCTGGAACCGTGCGAGCTCGAGCTCTTCGAGGAAGTCGAAGATGGAAGACCCGATGAGCTGGGAACGTTCCAGGCCCAGCAGCGTGGAGGCCGCAAAGTTGGCCTCGCTGATGCGGCCGTTGGCGAGGAACGTGACGTAGGCCACGGGGGCGAAGTCGAACAGCTCGGTATACCGCTCCAGGATCCGCCAGACCTCGTTGTAGGCCGCCGATAGATCCCCGTTCTTGAGCTCCAGTTCGAGGCGCTGCACACCCAGTTCGTGGATGAGGGTCTGGGGATCCGTGTTGCGGCCCTTGCGCAAGGGGGATCGCTCCTCCCAGAGCGCCTCGGCCAGGCGATGGAGCTCGGAGGAGGTCGTGAGGCGGGGCTGGTATCGCTGGGTCATGGGGTCACCGGCAGGCAACCGGGAAGCGGACACGGAGACCGAAGGAGCGGTGAGTGTCCAGAATCCTGGCTGGGGACCCCAACTTAGGGAGTGCGACGGCCCGGTGACAGAAGGAAATGGGAGCGTCGGGTGGGGGAATCCCCCAAGGGGGACTTCCGAAAACCCTTCCATGGTGGGTAGGGATTGGAGGTGTTCACGTCCTGGGAGGGGGATTCCAGGGATCGACCAGGCCCAGGCGGATGGCCACCATCGTGAGCTCGGCGGGGCTGCGGGCCCCCAGACGGGCCATGAGCTGGGTGCGATGCTTCTCCAGCGTCTTCACGCTGAGTCCCAGGTCGAAGGCCATCTCCTTCAGCGACTTTCCCCGGACGATCTGGCTCAGCACCTCCTGCTGGCGGGGCGTGAGGGAAGGTGGTGCCGGTTGATCCTTCCGGTCGTCGGAGCTGGTGACCAGCTCCCGGACCACGCCGTCGACCATGGAAGGGCTGAGGTAGACGCGACCGGCCATGAGCGTCCGGATGGCCGTGGTGATCTCCTTGGCGGCCCCGATCTTCAGGAGGTAGCCCGAGGCGCCGGCCTTGAGGATCTGGACGAGGAACTCCCGGTTCTCGTGCATGGACAGGGCCAGCACGCGCGTGCCGGGCAGCTCGGCCAGGATCGCCGCGGTGGCTTCGATGCCGTCCATGTCGGGCATGGAGACATCCATGATGACGAGGTCCGGCCGGTGCCTCCGAGCCTGCTCGAGGGCCTGGCGACCTCCGTCCGCCTCCGCCACGACGTCGTAGTCGGACTCTCCTTCCAGCACGCTGCGAAGCCCGGTCCGGATGATGTCGTGGTCATCGGCGATCAGGATCCTGATGGGCATCCGCTCGTCCCTCCTTCCTGGGGCCTGTCATTCCATTCTTCACAGGGGACGACCAGCGTGAAGCGGCTTCCCTGGTTCGGGGCGCTTTCGACGGAGAGGTGCCCATGGAGGAACCTCAGCTTCTCGCGGATGCTGAACAGCCCGAATCCTGAAGGCTTGGGTTTCACCAGATCGAAACCGGCCCCCTGGTCCGCCACGGTGACTTCGAGCTGGGTCCCCTCGAGGGGCCGGACACGGATGCGAACCTGGCTCACCTGGGCATGCTTCACGACGTTCAGGAGGAGCTCCCGCGCGGCCTCCAGCAGGAACAGGCGGATCTGATCGGGCACGGCGCCGACTTCACCCAGCACCTCCAGCGCCACCTGGAGGCCGTATTTCCGGTGCATGAGGCTGCACACCCATTCGAGTCCGGCGACGAGCCCCTGCTCGTAGAAGATGGGTGGGCTCAGCTCCTGGGTCATGCTGCGGGACACCTCCAGGGCTTCGGCGATCGTCCCGGCCAGCGTTCCCAGGGAGTCCTGGAGCGCCTTCCCCCGGGCCTTGCCCGCGAGGGCCTCCACGCTGAACGAGGCGCCCACCAGGAGCTGCTGGAGGTCGTCATGGAGGATCTGGGCGAGCCGGTGTCGTTCCCGCTGCTCGGCCTGCACCAGCTCCAGGGACAGGGCCCTGAGCTGCTCCGCCAGGGATTCGGAGGTGGCCAGGGCGCGGTCCCGCTCCTGCCGGGAACGCAGGGCCTGGACGCCGATGGAGAGGTTGTTGGCCAGCTCCCGGAGCATGCGGACCTGCTGCTCGTCGAAGGTCTCTGGGGTGGCGCTGCACAGGACCAGGGCTCCGAAGGCCCGCTCCCCCTCCAGGAGCGGGAGGGCCAGCACGGCGCCGAAACCGAGGCCGATATCCTCCTCCCGCTCGATGAACAGATCGGACTCGATGGGATCGCAGACCTTGAAGCACAGCTCTCCCGTGCGGATGGCCTTCCCGGCGGGGCCCTGGCCGCGCGCATTGTCGCCCCAGCTGATCCGCGCCTGGGCGAGCTGCCGCTGGTGGAAGCCGATGGCGGCGACGGGGCGCACCCTGCGGTCCTCATCCGTTTCGGCCAGGCCCACCCAGGCCAGGTCCACGCCGGCCACCCGCGTGCTGATGCGGCAGAACTCGTGGAAGAGATCCTCCTCGCGGGTCGCCCGGATGATGGCCTGGTTGCAGTCGATGATCGCCTGCAGGGTGCGGTTGAAGCGGTCCAGGTCTGAGGTGCGCTCCCGCACCTTCCGCTCCAGCTCTTCCTGGGCGCGGCGGCGCTGGGTGACATCCCGCAGGGACACCACGGTCATCATCACCTGGCCCGTCCCGTCGAGGATGGGGGCACCCCCGAAGCTGGCGATCCACTCCGGGCTTCCATCCTTCGGACGCACCTGGAGTTCCCAGTTGCGGAAGGTCTCGCCGCGGAGCGTCCGCTGCCTCGGCCAGTCCCGCAAGGCCAGGACCTGGCCCTGCAGGGTGAGCAGGTCCCAACGGAGTCTGGATTCCAAGGCGTGCCGTCGCGCCTCGGCTTCGTTGGTGTACCCGCACAGCCGTCGGGCCGCAGGGTTCATCTCCGTCACCCGTCCCTCGGCATCGGTGATGATCAGGCCGGTGTCGAGGTTGTCCACCACGGCCCGAAGCTGGGAGAGCAGGCGTTCCCGCTCCCTCTCAAGGTCCTTGCGCTCGGAGATGTCGACGAACAGGGTGGCGAACTGGCCGGGGGCGGGGCGGTAGGCGAACACCTCGAAGTGCTTCTTCAAGCCGGAGGAGTAGTCCTCGAAGCGGATGGACTGGCCCGTGGTGGCGACCGGTCCGTAGATGTCGACCCACTGTTTCGTCTCGCCGGGCAGGAGGTCGCTGAGACGGCGGCCCACCGCAACGTCCCGCTTCAGCCCCGTGAGCCGCTCGAAGGCCGGGTTGACGTCGAGAAAGCGGTAGTCGCAGGGTGAGCCGTGACCATCGAGCAGGATCTCATGGAGGGCGAAGCCTTCGCTCATGCCGTTGAAGAGGGCGTGATAGCGCTTCTCGCTGGCCTGGAGAGCCTCCTCGGCCCGCTTCTGTTCCGTGATGTCCCGGTTGCTTCCCCGGATACCCAGGTACGTGCCCTGGGTGTCGAACACGGGCTGGCAGACGTGGCCGATCCATCGCAGGGAGCCATCGGGCCGGATCACCCGGAACTGGATCTCTTCGACGCAGGGCGTGTTCCCCTCCCGCACCTCCCGCCAATGTTGGTCGAAGCGCTCCCGGTCCTCGGGATGAAGGATGCGCCTCAGCAGGTCCGGGTCGTTGACGAACGCCTCCCGCGGGTGGTGCGTGATCCGTTGGCAGGAGGGCGAGCAGTATTCGAAACGCCCCATGGGATCCAGCCAGAACTCCCAGTCGTAGGTGTTGTCCGCCACGATCCGGTGTTTCCGGTCCGAGACATCGAACAGCACGCCCACGAGACCCCCCAAGTGTCCGTCCGAACCGTTGAAGGTGGCCTTGTGGAATTGGACATCCCGCAGGCTCCCGTCGGCGAACCGCACTTGCGACGCGTAGACCTGGACGCCTGGATGCTCGAACAGCTCCTGATCGTGGCTCCGGTAGATATCCGCCAGCTCCGGCGGGGCGATGTCGTAGACCGTCTTTCCGATGATCGATTCCCGTGGCCTTCCCAGGTAGGCCGCGAAGGCTTCATTGCACCCGAGGTAGCGTCCCTCGGTGTCCTTGAAGAAGATCGGCGAGGGAATCGTCTCCAGGAGTGTCTGGAAAAAGTGTGTGGAAAAGGGCGGGGGGGCTGTCGGCTTTCGCCGCTGGCGACGGGTGCTCCCGTTCTCGTGGCTCTCCATCATCGGCCTCCGGCAGGTTTTGGATTCGCGCCTTCGAGGGATGGGTGCATTCAAGGGGTCTTCAGGGGGTGTATCCAGCGATCATAGCCCGATTCGCCGAGGCCCGCCCCAGGCCGTTCACGGTTCCGAGGACACCATCCAGAGGTGCTGTGGCGTGACCCGGCGCAGCACGGAGACGCGGAACAGGGGCTTGCCCGCCTGGTGGATGGCCCAGGCCACCAGCTCCGAGCAGAACCAGGCCTGCTCGTCCTCCCAGTCCCGGTGCAGCAGGAAGCCCACCAGGGCCTTCCAATCGTAGCGCTTCCCGACCTGGGCCCGGGCGGCCTGGAGGGCCGCGTGGGGATCGTCGCAGGGCAGGTCGGCGAACTCATGGGCGACGTAGTGCTCGAGCACGTTGGAGAGCGGCACCACGCGCACCCGCGGCCACACCGCTTCGATGGCCTCGTCGCCGTCCACCAGCGCCACGTGGGACCACGCGGACCAAGTGATGGCGCGGATGATCCACGAGCGCATCCGGTTCGAGCGGCAGAAGACGACACGGATCACGGGGTCTCCACCGTGGGGGCACCGAAGCGGGTCCGGAGGGTCCGGGTGAGGGCGGCATCCGCTCGGACCGAGACCAGCTCCAGGGGCGAGCGGCCCCGCTTCCAAGCCCAGTAAAGGGTCAGGGCCAGCAGCAGGAGGGTCACGGTGACATTAGGCCAGGCCTTGAGCCCCCACTGGTGGCTCCAGGTGAGCTGCCAGGCCCCGCTGAAGGGCGCGAGGTAGGGGATCGGCCACGGGTAGCCGTCGGGTCCCCGGCTGCCGACGATATCCCCCAGCAGGTGCAGGTGGAAGCCCAGCAGGACGAGCAGGGCCGATAGGCGGCGCCGCTTGGCGAAGGCGAAGGCTGCAGTGGTCAGCAGCACTCCGGCCAGGACGTTGTGCAGGAGCACATGGTGGAAGTCGTCGTAGAGCGTGAGCGGATGCCCCGTCCGCTCGGTGAGGATGTCCGCGACCACGCCCAGTCCGTCCAGATCCGGGAACAGGGCGGCGAGCGTGACCAGGATCCGGTCCCGCCGTTCCAGCTCCGGCAGGTTCGCCAGGGTCCAGCCGGTCAGCAGGTGGGTGACGGGGTGCATGGGCTCAGGAGGCCGGCTGGGTGAGCCAGTCCTCGGGGGTCGGCTCCCGGGGGCCCAGCAGGGTGTCAGGGGGGAACCAGACATCCAGGTACGCCAGGTGGCGGGCCAGGTATTCGCGGAACCAGAAGTTGAGCCTCGCCGTCCAGCCGTGTCCCTCGGTGCTCGCAGGAACGCCGTAGGCCTCCATGCCCAGGTGGCGGGCGATGAAGAGGGCCCGGGGCAGGTGGAAGTCGGAGGTGACGACCACGATCCGGCGGATGCCGAAGACGTCACGGGCCCGCTTCAGGCTGTCGTGGGTGCGCCGGCCCGCGAAGTCGCTGACGATGTGGGTGAGGGGGACTCCCTCCTTCACCAGCCAGCGGCGCATGGCCATGGGCTCGTTGTAGTTGGCGGCCCGGTTGTCCCCGGACACCAGGAACCACTTGACCCGGCCCGCATGGTACAGGTCCAGGGCCGTCTGGAGCCGGGCTTCCAGGACCTGGGTGGGCTCCCGGCTGGAGGTCACGGCCGCCCCAAGGATCAGGACCGGGGCCTGGGTCGCCGGCAGGTCCGCCTCGCTGTATACCCGTCCACGGCTCTGTCCGGGGAACCAGACGAAGGCCCACAGCAGGTCTCCGGCCAGCAGCAGGACCAGGGCCAGCCAAAGCCAGCGCCGGGGTTTTCCGCCCAGGGTGAGGAAGCCAGGGATCCGCATCGTGAGTTAGGATAGACCCTCACCCCTCCGGGTCCCAACGACCCCCTGCGGTGTCCCCTTCGTTTGCCCCCCTGGACTGCTGATGGCCGACTGGCTTCCCGAACGACTGCCCGAGGATGTGGAGGCCGAGCGCGCCCTCCTGGCGACCCTCTGCGCGCCGGGGGCCGAGCTGGCGGCCAGCGAGATCGCCTTCCAGCTCACGGAGGAGGACTTCGTCCACCCCGCCCACCGGGCGGTGTTCAAGGCCATGCGGGACCTGCTGGAAGGGCAGATCGAGGTCAATCCCCTGACCCTGAAGGATGTGCTGGACCAGAACGGGGACCTGGGCCGCGTGGGGGGCTATCCGGGGCTGATCGAGCTGCTCAGCGCCGAGGAGGTGGGCCGGCCCCAGATCCTGGCGGACCTGCTCTCCCGGAAGCACAAGCTGCGGCAGCTCATCCGCCTGGGGGCCCAGATGGTGCGCCAGGCCGCCGAGGAAGAAGCGCCGCCGGAGACCCTGGTGGAGCAGGCCGCTACGGACCTCATGCGCCTGGCCCAGGGGCGGGACAAGCAGGGCCTGGAGCACCTGAGTGACGTGGCCCGGGACGCCATGGAAAACCTGCTGGACCGCCTTGAAGGCCGCGGCTCCAGCGGCCTGCGGGTCGGGTTCTCGCGGCTGGACGCCATCACCCAGGGCTTCCAGCCCGGCAACCTCATCATCCTCGCGGCCCGCCCCGGCATCGGCAAGAGCGCCCTGGCCCTCAACTGGCTGCTGCGCTCGGCCATGTACCACAACGCCCATGCCGCCTTCTTCGCGCTGGAAATGAGCAAGGAGGAGGTTTTCAGCCGCCTCCTGTCCGCCCACTCGCGCATCAACATGAAGCAGGTGCAGGCGGGCGCCTTCGACGACGCCATCCAGGCCCGGCTCCTGAAGAGCCGCGACGCCCTCATGGAGCTGCCCATCTTCATCAACGACCAGGCGGCCATCACGGTGCGCGAGATCACGGCCATGGTCGACCGGCACCTCTCCCAGCACAACCAGAAGCTGGACCTGCTCATCGTGGACTACCTGCAGCTCCTCAGCAGCCCCGCCGACAGCCGGGCCGCCAAGCAGAGCGAGGCCGTGCGCATCGGCGAGATCTCCCGCGCCTTCAAGCTCCTGGCCAAGGACCATGGCATCCCCGTGGTGGTGCTCTCCCAGCTGAACCGCGAGGTCGAGCGGCGGT
>CAYZND010000164.1:0-7798 GCA_964479495.1 uncultured Mesoterricola sp. | reverse complement strand
CCCTCACGCTGCCGGGACGCTCGTCCCCCGCCGCGCAGCGGCTTCGTTCAACGGGAAGGGTCTCACGGTCCGAGTGAAGGCCTGGTCGGTCACGATGCCCCCGCCATCCGGTCCGGCACGATCCCCTCGCGCTCGAAGGCGATGAGCAGCGCGCCGCAGCGGGTGGCCAGCTCCCTCTCCAGTTCCGGGCTGAAGAAACCGCCCATGGAATGCGCGGCCTCGGCCCAGCACGTTGCACCAGACCCCCGAGAGCAGGTCCAGGTAGGGCTTGCCCCGGTCGTCCCACACCGTGCAGCCTTGCCCCTTCACCAGCGTGATGTCCGTGAACGGATGGGTCTGCTAGGAGCGTGTCCAAGTAATGGGAAGGGCCGCGCTGGAGCGCCGGGCGAGCAGATCAAGGAAGGCGAGGAGGAGGTAGCAGGTACTACCTTCGACGAGCCTGACGAAGAGCTGCGTGGCCCGACGCCCCAGCCCGAAGGGTTGAGAGCAAAGGGCTTGTATGCCGCGTTGTCGGGCTTGCACGGTGTGCCCGCACCGCGCTGCGCCCTCCGCCTTACCTCCAACCCCTTTGCACTCAACGCGGCTCCTTCCGCTTACTTGGACACGCTCCCAAAGCCTCATGCGCCCTCCAGGTGACGCGCGTAGAGATCCGGCCTCCGGATCTGCATGAAGCGCGCAGGCTCGGTGATGGGCCTGAAACCGCAGCGCTCGTAGACGCCATGGGCATCCCGGGTGGCCAGCAGAATGTTGCGGAAGCCCTGCACCTCGGGGAGGTCCAGCAGGGCCTTCGTCATGGCCACGGAGAGCCCCTTCCCGCGGTGTTCCTCGAGCACGAAGACGTCCGCCAGCCAGGCGAAGGTCGCGTGGTCCGTGGCCATCCGGGCGAAGCCCACCTGGGCCCCCAAGCGGTGGTAGGCGCCCACCGTCAGGCTGTGGCGGACCGCCCGCTCCACGACCTCGCGGGGGATGCCGGGGCTCCAGTACGAGCGTGCGAGGAACCCATGGATCACCTCCACCTGGAGCTCGGATGGGTCAAGCGAGATGCGATAGTCCGGAGACGGTGACATGGTCTCTCCCTGAGGGGGGGGGCGGCGCCCCACTGGAACGGTAGCGGTCTGCCGGCCGGCCACGTACGGCCAGACGGGTCGAATTCCGAACCGGCCAGTGGCGGGTTCGCCCTTGGAGGCCGACCGTTCATCGGTGGTGATGGACGTTCCGCAGGGATCGGAGCCAGGGTTCCGCACCGCTGGGTTAGGGTCGATGCGGAGACCGATCATGCCCATCCCTTTCCTCTCGATTCACCGCTTGCTCCTGCTGGTCGCCTGCTCGCCCCTCCTCCTGGCCGACGGCCAGACGGACCTCCGCAACGCCTTGGCCCGCTACAAGGCGACCGAGTCCCTGAAGACCGCCATGGAATACCAGTTCTGGCAGAACACGGGCACGGAGAAGCAGCCCAAGATCCTGCAGGGCCGGCTCCAGGCCGTGGTGGAAGACGGACCCCAGGGCCTGAGGTTCACGTGGCCCACGCCGGTCCTGAGCGCCGCGCGGCAGGAGGCGAGGACCCAGGCGCAGAATCCCGATGCCCCCGATCCGGTCCGCACGGCCATGCGGCAGCTGGACGTCCTGCAGGTCCAGACCTGCATGGACGCCTCGGAAGATCTCCTTCGCGACCTGGACCAGGCCCGCTTCCTCGAGGAGAGGGTCGAGTCATGGCAGGACAAGCCCGCGCGCGTGCTGGCCTTCCGCCTGGAGCCCAAGCTGCCCGAGGAGGCGCGCAAGGCCCTGAAGAAGCTCGAGGCTTCTCTGAAGGTCTGGATCGGCGCCGACGGTGCGCCCCTGGCGGCGAGAACCATGGTCTTCTTCAAGGCCAGCAAGATGCTCATCAGCATCGAGAGCGTGCAGAAGGATGAGCGGACCTTCGCCGCCCGGAATGGGCGTCTCGTGGTGCTGAGCCAGACCCAGGAGGAGAGCACCTCCGCCATGGGCGACCGCTCCCAGACCCGGAAGGTGCTGAATCTCTCCTGGAACTGATCAGTCCATCTTCGGGAGCCGGATCACCGCCCGCAGTCCCTTCCCGCCGCGACCGCCTGCGAGCCTCACGCGCCCTCCATGCCGCTCCACCGCCTGGCGCACGATGGCGAGTCCCAGGCCTGAGCCGGTGCCGGGGGAGCCGGGCAGGCGGCGGAAGCGCTCGAAGATCGTCTCCCGGAAGGCTTCCGGAATCCCGGGCCCATCGTCCTCCACCTCGACTTCGACGCCTTCGGTGGTCTTGCGCGTCCGAAGGACAATGTGCCCGTCCTCCGGGGTGTAGCGCATGGCGTTCATGAGCAGGTTGTCCAGGGCGCTCACCAGGACGGCCTCGTCCCCCGCCCACGGAAGGCTATCGGGCCCCTCATAGACGAGCGTCTGTCCCTTGGCCGAGGCCTCGGAACCCAGGAGCGCCGCGCGCCCTCGGGCCAGGCGGGCGAGGTCCAGAGGCGTCGGCTCAAGGGCCTGGGCGGGGTCGTCCAGTCGAGCCACCGACAGCAGCTGCCCCACCAGCTGCTCCGCGCGCGCCACCCCGGCCTGGAGATCCTTCCGCGCCGACTCACGCTGGGCGCCTTCAGAGGCATGGCGGAGCACATGGGCCTGGGCGCCGATCACCGCCAGAGGCGTGCGGAGCTCATGGGCGGCGTCCGCCACGAAGCGCCGCTGGGAGGCCAGCAGCTCGTCCACCCGCCGGAAGAGTCGGTTCAGGGCCGCGATCAGCGGCTGGGTCTCCCTCAGCTCCCGGAAGCCCTCCAGCGGCCGGAGATCCCCGGGATCCCGCGCCTCCACGGCCTGGGCGAGCTCGTCGATGGGCTTCACCGCCCGCCGGACCACCAGCCAGGTGAACAAGGAGACGATGGCCAGCCCGGTCACGATCTGGAGGGGCAGCTCCTGGCGCAGGCTGCGCCAGACCACCAGATAAGCCAGGGACTTGGGCTGGCCGGCCAGCACCCGCAGCCCGGTGCCATCCTCGATCTTGACGAAGACCCGCCACTTTCGGTCCTGGAACAGGCCATCGTGGAACCCCGGCACCAGGGGCACCAGGGGCGCCTCCGGCGCGGTGGCGGATCGCGCGAGCAACCGGCCTTGGCGATCGAAGACCTGGTGGATGCCACCGTACTCGTCGGGACGGATCAATCCGGTGGTCAAGCTCATGTCCCGGAAGACCTGGTGGAGGCGCTCCCCCTGGAGCCGCAGGCGCGACGGGTCCGGCTCGTCCTTGAGCAGGACGGCCATGGACGTGGCCATGAGCTCGACGTCCTTGTCCCAGATCTCCTTCTTCGACCAGGCCAGCTGGCCGATGATGACGCCGATCAGCAGCAGCCAGGCCAGCAGCATGGTGAGGCCCTGGGCGGCGATCATCCGCCTGAGCAGCGACGGCCTCATGGGGTCCGCCTTGGCAACGGCGTGCCCAAGGGAAGACGGAGGGTCACCTGGAGCCCCCCTGCTTCGCGCCCTTCCGAAAGATCCACGGTTCCACCGTGCAGCTCCACGGCCAGCCGGACAATGGCGAGTCCGAGCCCCGCCCCTTCCGGATGACGGGCAGGGTGCTGGCTGAAACGCTCGAAGACCTGCCCGTAAAGCTCCCGGGGAAGACCGGGGCCCGAGTCCTCGAGTTCCAGGACCACTTCCGTGGGTTCCCGCCTCAGACGGAAGGTGATGCGCCCCCCCTCCGGAGTGTGGCGGATGGCGTTGGAGAGCAGGTTGTCGAAGGCCTGGACCAGGATGGTGGGACTGCCGGAGGCCATCAGGGAGGGGGGCCCCTCGTAGCCGAGGTCCTGCCGCCGGCCCAGGGCGTGGGGCAGCTGGAGGGCGATCCGCTCCTGCGCCAGAACAGCCAGATCCACGCTCACACGGGTTGGCAGGGCTTCCGCCGTCTCGAGCCGCGCCAGTGCAAGGAGCTGCCCCACCAGCCGGGCCGCGCGGTCCACGCCGTGCTGAAGGTCCGCGCCGGCCTTGTCCCGAAGCCCTGTGTCCTCGACCTGCTGCAGCACATGGGCCTGGGTGGCGATGACTGCCAGAGGAGTGCGCAGCTCGTGGGCCGCATCGGCGATGAAGCGTCGCTGGCTCTTCAGGAGCCCGCCCACCCGCAGGAAGAGGCGGTTGAGCGCCTCGATGAGGGGCTGGGTTTCCGACAGGCGCGCGTGGCCCTCCAGGGGACTCAGGTCCCAGGGGTTCCGGGACTCCACGCTCGCAGCAAGCCGACGCAGCGGCTTCAGTGCCAGTCGCGACAGCGGCCAGGTGACCAGGGCCAGCACGAGGAAGAGCGCCAGGAAGGAGAGCGGAGAACTCCGGATGCCCCGCCACACCATGCGCTGCATGAGCGCGTGGGGGACGGCGACGAGCACGCGGATCCGGTGGGAGGCGTCCTCCCGCACCCGCACCCGGAAGGACTCGTCCTGCCAGCGGACCGTCCAGGAGCCCTCCCCCTGATGGGTCAGGACCGCGGAGGGCGCGTTGGCCGATCGGAACACCAGGTCACCGCGCGCATCCTGCACCTGGTACATGGGCTTGTATTCGCCGGGCTTCAGGTACTGCTCCTCCGTGAAGGACGTGTCGAGCTCCTCGATGCGGCGGGCCAGGGATTGCACCCGCGCCGGGTCCCGCTCGTCCTGGAGCAGCGTCACGAGCGCAGCGGAGACGATGTCCAGGGTGTCGTCGAAGTTGCCCTTCTTGGAGACATAGACCGTCCAGAGGCCCATGGTGCTGGCGAAGACCCACACCAGGGCCAGCACCATGCCCTGCGCCAGGATCATGCGCCGAAGCAGCGAAGCCTTCAGGCGGGGTCTCATGGCTCCCGCCTCACTCCATCTCCAGCAGGTAGCCCATCCCCCGGATCGTCCGGATCCGCCCGCTGTCCAGCTTCCGGCGCAGGTGGTGGATGTGCACCTCGATGGCGTTGCTCTCGGGCTCCTCGCCCATCTCGAAGATCCCTTCCTCCAGCCGCAGGCGCGTCACCACCTTGCCCGCGTTCCGCGCCAGCAGGTGCAGCACCTGGTATTCCCGGGGGGAGAGCTCCACGGCCTCCCCGCGCAGCGTGACCACGCGGGCTTCCGCGTCGAGGGAGAGGTCGCCGAAGCGCCAGACCTGGCTGGCGAATCCGGAACTGCGGCGCACCAAGGCCCGGATGCGCGACAGCAGCTCCGGGATCGCGAAGGGCTTGGGCAGGTAGTCGTCGGCCCCCTCGTCCAGCCCGCGGACCCGATCCTCCACGGCGTCCCGCGCGGTGAGGATGAGCACCGGCGTGCGATCGTTCCTGCGCCGCAGGCGCCTCAGCACGTCCAGTCCCGACCCGTCCGGCAGGCCCAGGTCCAGGAGGAGCGCGTCGAAGGCCTGGGTGCGCAGGTGCAGGTCGCCGTCCTCCACGTTCCGGACCCAGCTGGCCGCATAGCCCGAGTCCGTGAGGGCGTGGAGGAGGGCCCGGCCCAGCTGGGGATCGTCTTCGATGAGGAGGAGGCGGAGCTGCGCGTTCACGGAGGACCTTCCGGGGTAGGATCCCATCTTTCCTCCCCATCCTTAAGCGAACCTTAAGGAACGGATTCGCAGGGCGCTTTCAGCCCCTGGCCGGTGCCCCTCACCCGTTCGCGCCCCCGTCCTGGTCTCCGCTCCGGGCGCCCCCTAGCGTGAAGAGCGTGCCGAAACGCGCACGGACATCCCGTCCGTGCCCGCTGCCCATTCCAGAAGGAGCCTCTCCATGCCCCCTGCCCTCCGACCGATCCTGAACTCCGTCCTGTGCCTGGCCGCCATCGGTGCGCCGCTCCTGGCCCAGGAGACGCCGGCGAAAGGCTCCGGGTGGACCGTGACGACGGGCCTCTCCTGGAGCCAGACTCCGAACTACGCGGGTTCGTCGGAGCACACGTCCAAGGTCGCGCCCTTCGGCCTGATCGACTACAAGGGCGTCGTCGGCTTGGGTGGCAGCCGCTCCGTGGACGGATTCGGCCTCTACGTCCGCCCCTACAAGACCGAGGTGCTGACCTTGGGCCTGCTGGCGGTGCAGACGGGCAAACGCGAGGATGACGACGCGAAGGCCCTCGCGGGCATGGGCGATCGGCGCGCCTGCTTCTACCTGGGGGCGGAGGCCAGCCTTGATCTCGGCCTCCTGCAGACGAGCCTCGAAGTCATGAAGGGCAGCCGCAGGGAAGCCGGCTGGGCCGCGGCCCTCGAGGTGAGCCGCTCCTTCCCCCTCGGGGAGAGCCTGGAGCTCGGGCTCCGGACGACGGGCGTCTGGGGGGACGGAACGCATCAAGCCTGGGAGTTCGGCATCACCCCAGCCCAGGCGGCGGCCCGCCGCCAGCTCCTGGCCAGCGGCAACACCGACCTGAAGGCCCGGGACGGGCAGGCCTACCATCCCTCCAGCGGCCTGGCGCAGGTCCGGGCGGGCGTGTCCCTGAACTGGCAGATCACAGGGCACCTGCTGTCCAGCGCCTCGGTGGACTATATCAGGCTCGTGGGCGACGCCGCCGACAGCCCCCTGACGCGCCAGAAGGGCCAGACCGTTCCCAGCGTGGCCTTGCTCTACCAGTTCTGAACCCGCGAAGCTGCACACCAGCCAGCCGTTCCCGCACGCCACCCAGGTCTCTGCGGGAACGGCGTTTCGTCTTAAGCATTCCTTAAGGGACGGCCTTGAGACTGGAGCCTGTCCCCGGGGGCTCCCCGTGGGGAGGAGGTCCCATGCTGCAACCGCTGGCCGTTCGTCGTGACCCGCAAGCCTGGCTCACGCCCTTCGAGCTGCAGGAAACCATGGACAGGCTCAAGGACCTGATCGAGCGGGCTTCCCCGGCGCGGTTCCCTGTGAAGGCCGGCGAAGGCTGGGTGTTCCTGGACCTCCGCAAGGTGACCCACTTCGAGGTGGCCCACGAGATCGTCCATGTCTGGGCCGGCCAGCGGTTCCGGACGTCCTGGACCACACTCACCGAGGTCGAGGCGGCCTTCCCACGCGAGGCCTTCCTCCGCATCCAGCGCCACCTGCTCCTGCGTCCCGAGACCGTCCTGGGTCTCAAGATGACCTGGGGCGGACGGGCCGAGGTCCGGGTGAGCGGCGGTCAGGACCTGGAGGTCAGCCGGGGCTCGGTACCCCGGCTCAAGGAACGCCTCGGCCTCGGCTGACGCTGGGGGATCCTCACCGGACGGTATCCGCGCGCCGTGGGACGCCGAGGTTCACCAGCACGCCCCGCCGGTCCGCCGCCTGCAGCGCCGTCTCGAAGCATGTCCACTGGGCCCCTGGATGGAGGTGCCGAAGCCCGCTGACGGAGGCGAGGATGTGGGAGGCCAGGTGAAGGTTGGGGAGGGTCTCGTCCAGGTCGAAGCCCTGCTCCAGCAAGGCCGTGCGGACGGCCTGACGGAACTCGGGATGGGCGTCCTCCAGGTAGTCGCCCAAGGGGACGATGTTCGCGGAGCTGTTCCTAGGGTCTCGAGAGCCATCACGCATGATTGATCTTCCTTCCTTTCAATATGGCGTATGATGAAGGCATGATCTTGAAAAATTCGGCTTTATTAATCGTTTTTGCCGATGATTTCTCGATCCCGATCCTCGCGCCGAGCAGCGCGAGGACTCACGCCAGGAGGACCCATGCCAACCCCGAAGACCTCTTCCCTCCGGACCCCGGTGGCCTCGAAGCGGGCCACCAGCGCCACCGTCAAGGAAGGCACGCCTGCCCGGAAGGCCGCCTCAAGCGAACCCAAGACCCCGCGCAAGCCCCGCACCACAGAGCCCACGACCTCCAGGAAGGCACCCCGGGGCACCACCCTTCGCGCCGGTGCAGGAGCATCA
>CAYZND010000163.1:0-7806 GCA_964479495.1 uncultured Mesoterricola sp. | reverse complement strand
GATCACGTCGCGCTGATCCTGAAGTCGGAAGGCTATGACGTGATCAAGGCCCAGGGGCAGAAGGAGGGCGAGGAGGCCATCCTCACCGCCATCCCCGACCTGGCGATCCTCGACCTCATGATGGAGAACATGGACTCCGGGTTCGTGCTCTGCCACCAGATCAAGAAGCTGTATCCGGAGACGCCCGTCATCCTGCTGACCGCCGTCAAGTCCGCGACCGGGGTGGATTTCTCACCCAAGTCCAGCGGCGCGGCGAGCTGGATCAAGGCCGACATCCTGCTCGACAAGCCCGTCCGGCCCGAGCAGCTCCGTAACGAAGTGAAGCGTTTGATGGCGTAGTGACGAACGGACGGGGGGGCCCCATATCCTGGGGCTCCCCCGGGAGAACCTCGATGAACGACAGCGGGAAGGCCCCGCAGGACATGGCACCCGAGTCCCTTTGCTTCGTGAAGGAAGTGAAGAACCGTTGCAGGATTTGCTATACCTGCGTGCGAGAGTGCCCGGCCAAGGCGATCAGCATCTCCAAGAGCCAGGCCATCGTCGTGCCCGAGCGCTGCATCGGGTGTGGCAACTGCCTGCGGGTCTGCAGCCAGCAGGCGAAGAAGATGGAATCCTCCATCGAGGATGTGGAAGTCCTGCTGAAAAGCGGGGCCACGGTCGCAGCCTGCGTTGCGCCCAGCTTCCCCGTGGAGTTCCAGGCCGACTTCGACTTCCGGGTCCTGGTGGGCATGAGCCGTGCACTGGGTTTCGATCTGGTCACCGAGGTGGCCTTCGGCGCGGACCTGGTGGCCGACCGTTACCGCGAAGCCATGATCCTCAACAAGGGGCGGCAGTACATCGCCACCACCTGCCCGGCCATCGTCGGGTTCGTGGAGCGCTACCATCCGGAGCTGGTGCCCGCGCTGTCCCCCATCGTATCACCCATGGTGGCCATGGCCCGGGTGCTCCGCTCCCTGCACGGACCCGAGCTCAAGATCGTCTTCATCGGCCCCTGTGTGGCCAAGAAGGCCGAAGCCATGGACCCGGATGTGGTGGGGGGACCGGATGCGGTCCTGACCTTCACGGAGCTCCGGGAGATGTTCGAGCGGGCCGGCGTCACTCCGGCCAACATCGACCCCAGCGACTTCGATCCGCCCCAGCCGCGGCGAGGTTCCCTGTTCCCCATCAGCAAGGGGCTGCTGGAAGCCGCGGAGATCCGCGAGGACCTGCTGACCAATGATGTGGTGGCCACGGACGGTCTCCACAACTTCATGAACGCCCTCAACGAGTTCGCGGCCGGCGGCATGGAGGCGAACCTGGTGGAGCTCCTCTCCTGCAACGGCTGCATCGCCGGACCGGGGCTGAGCAGCAAGGAGAACCTCTTCCAGCGCCGGGCCAGGGTCAGCCACTACACGCGCTACCGGGAGCGGACCCAGGATCCGGTGGAATGGCAGAAGTCCATCGACCACTTTGCCAACCTGGACCTGACCCGCACCTACCGCTCCATGGACCAGCGGATCACGGCCATCGACGAGAAGGAGCTGGCCGAGATCATGAAGCGGATGGGCAAGCAGTCCGCCGAGGACGAGCTCAACTGCGGCGCCTGCGGCTATCCCTCCTGCCGGGAGCACGCCATCGCCACCCACAAGGGGCTGGCGGAGAGCGAGATGTGCCTCCCCTACGTGATCAACGACCACCTGAAGACCATCCTGGAGCTCAGCCACCTCAACGACCGGCTGGCCACGACCCAGGAGACCCTGATGCACTCCGAGCGGCTGGCGAGCATGGGCCAGCTGGCGGCGGGCGTGGCCCACGAGATCAACAATCCGCTCGGGGTGGTGATCATGTACACCAACCTGCTGCTGGAGGAGTGCGAGAAGAACGCCGAGTTCCGGGACGACCTGAAGATGATCGCGGAGCAGGCCAACCGCTGCAAACGCATCGTCGCAGGACTGCTGGACTTCGCGCGGCAGAACAAGGTGGCCCACCAGCCCGTGAACGTGCGTGAGCTGATCGCCTCCGCCCTATCGAACCTCCCGTGTCCCGAGAACGTCACGCTCGAACTCGTCCACGAGGAACTCGATCCCGTGGCAGAAATCGACAAGGACCAGCTGATCCAGGTGCTCATCAACCTGGTCGGGAACGCCTACGATGCCATGCCCGAGGGGGGACACCTCTGGGTGCGCACCAAGGGCGACGACACCTGGATGATCCTGGAGGTCCAGGACACGGGGATGGGCATCCCCCGCGAGAACATGAACAAGCTCTTCGAGCCCTTCTTCACCACCAAGATGATGGGGAAGGGGACCGGGCTCGGGCTGCCCGTGGTCTACGGGATCGTCAAGCTGCACCGGGGCGATATCACGGTGGAATCCAACGCCGATCCGAGCCAGGGACCGACGGGAAGCACGTTCCGGGTCAAGCTGCCCCGCGAGGCGCGGACCCATTCCGGAAAGGGAGTGATGTGAACGAGACCCTGCATCTCCTGGTGGTCGACGACGAGATGGGCATGCGCCTGTCCGTGGAGCGGGCCCTGAGGCACTACTCCACGCACCTGGCGGACATCCAGCACGACGTCAACTTCCGGGTGAGCCAGGCGGAGTCCGGCGAGGCCGCGCTGGCGCTGATCGAATCCGACCAGCCCGACATCATCCTGCTGGACTACAAGCTCCCGGGCATCTCCGGGCTGGATGTCCTGACCGCCCTCAAGGAGCGGAAGCTGGACATTCTGGTGGTGATGATCACGGCCTACGCTTCCCTGGAGACGGCGGTCCAGGCCACCAAGAGCGGGGCCTTCGACTTCCTGGCCAAGCCCTTCACTCCCGAGGAACTGCGCGCCACGGTCCACAAGACCACCAAGCACTGCATGGTCCAGCGGCAGGCTGCCAAGCTGGCGGAGGAGCGCCGCCAGATCCGGTTCGAGTTCCTCTCCGTGCTGGCCCACGAGCTGAAGTCGCCCCTGGCGGCGGTGGAGGGCAACCTGTTCATCCTCCGGGATCATCTGGCCGGGGACGCCATCGGGGACTACGACCACCTGGTGAACCGCTCCCTCATCCGCCTGGAAGGCATGAAGAAGCTCATCTTCGATCTCCTGGATCTGACCCGCATCGAGTCCGGTCAGAAGAAGCGGGTGCTGACGGAGGTGGATGTCTCCGCAGTGGCCCGCCAGGCCATGGAGACCCACGGCAACCTGGCGGCCGACAAGGGGGTCACGATCACCTTCGAGGGGGCGGAAGCCACGCCCCTGCAGGCGGATGCCGGCGAGCTCGAGATCATCTTCAACAACCTCATCTCCAACGCCATCAAGTACAACCGTGATGGGGGAACCGTGCATGTCAGGGTCCGGGACAGCGAGTCGACCCTGACCATCGCCGTCCAGGACTCCGGGATCGGCATGACGCCGGAGGAGGTGGCCCGGTTGTTCGGAGAGTTCACCCGGATCAAGAACCAGAAGACCATGAACATCCTGGGCAGCGGGCTGGGGCTCTCCATCCTCAAGCGTCTGGCCCACCTCTATGGCGGCCAGGTGAGCGTCGAGAGCGTGGCGGACCAGGGCAGCACCTTCACCGTGACGCTTCAGAAGCAGCCGGCCACCGCCCTGCCCGGGAACGAACCGGCCTCCACCGTGGCCTGAGCCGCGCCTGACCAGAATTCATCCAGTCTCCCTTTCGGACGATGGGACATCCATGGGCCCTGATCGGTTTGCCGACCTGATCGGGAGGGAACAGCTCCCTCCGCTCATCATGGCTCTGGCTCGGCTGAGCGGCCTGCCTGTCTCCCTCTTCGACATGGACGGGACGAGTCTTGCATCCTGCCCCGGGCCGGATGGCACCCAGGCGGATGCCTCGATCCTGGTGGAGAGCGGCATCCACCTTCTGTCGCTCCCCGTCGAGATCGAGGGGCTTGTCCGGGCCTCCCTGGTCGTGGGCCCCTATCGCTCCACCGGCCGCCGCCGTCCACTCCGGACCGGGAGCCCCGCAGCCAGCCAGGTGCCGATCCTCTCCCGGATGCGCATCGAGGTCGTGAAGGCCCGGGCCCAGACCCTCGTCCAGCTGCTGGTCGATATGGGACTCCGCACCCTCGAACTCCGGCGCGAGCGGCAGGAGCGGCAGCGGGCGGAGGAGGCGCTGAGGGCCCGGGAGCAGCAGTACCGGAGCCTGGTGGAGCAGATGAACGAGGGGATCCTGGCCGGGGACCTGGAGACCCGGATCACCTTCGTCAACCCCAAGATGCAGGCCATCCTCGGCTACACGGAGGAGGAGCTCCTGGGGAAACCCTTCTATGAGTTGATGGATCCCGAACTTCGGGCGGGCTATCTCGCAAGGATCAAGCTCCGCCATACGGGGGTGAGCGAGACGTACGAGACGATCCTCAACCGGAAGGACGGGCGGAAGGTGCACATCCTGATCTCGGCCGTGCCCCTCCGGGATGCGGCAGGCGATGTCATCGGCTCCTCGGCGGTCATGAGCGATATCACGGAGCGGAAGCAGGCGGAACGGGCCCTCCTGGAGAGCGAATCCAAGTTCCGGAGTGTCTTCGAGTCCATGCAGGATGTCTTCTACCGCGGCGACAACCAGGGCCGCCTGACCCTCATCAGCCCCTCCGGCGCCAGGCTGCTCGACTATGTTTCGCCCGAGGATCTCATCGGCTGCGACATCGCCCAGGTCATGTACTTTGATCCTCCGGATCGCAAGCTCTTCCTGGCTGCCCTCCAGGAGCGTGGCTACGTCCGGGACTTCGAAGTGAAGCTGACGAAGCGCGATGGGACCCCCGTGATCGTCTCCACCAACTCCCGGCTGCTCCGGGATGACGAGGGGAACATCCTGGGAGTCGAGGGGGTCTTCTTCGACATCACGGAACGGAAGAATGCGGAAGAAGCCCTCCGTCGCAGCGAGGAGCGCTACCGGCTCATCGTCGACAATGTCCAGGACATCATCTTCACGCACCTCCCGGACGGCACGATCTCCTTCGTCAGCGGCAGCGTGCGGCACCTGGGCTACACGCCGGGCGATGTCACGGGCACGAGCCTTTTTGGCTACGTCCACCCCGAGGACATGGAGGTCGCCAGGGAGGCCTACCTCAAAACGATCACCACCCTGCAGGGCAATGCCATCGAGGTGCGCGTCCGCTGCAAGAATGGCGAGTATCTCTGGATGGACGAGAAGAGTGATCCCGTGCTGCGGGATGGTCGCCTGGAGCAGATCACCTGCGTGCTCCGGGACATCTCAGAGCGCAAGTCGACGGAGGACGCCCTTCGCAAGAGCGAACACAAGTACGCACGCATCATCAACAACATCAGGGACATCGTCTACTCCTACTATCCGGATGGTTCCGTCTCCTTTGTCAGCGAGAGCGTGAAGCAGATGGGGTATGACTACCACGACGTCATCGGAAGGAATCTTTCCGATTTCCTTCATCCCGATGACCGCGGCCTGGTCAAGGAGACCATTGACAAGGCCGTCCATTCGGGCATCTTCGAGGCGGTCGAGTGCAGGCTCCGGACCAAGGATGGAAGTTATGTCTGGGTCGAAGCCAACAGCGAGCCCATCTTCTCCGGCGGCAGGCTTGTTCAGATCAACGGTGTCGCCAGGCACATCACGGAGCGCAAGCTCGCGGAGCAGGCCCTGCGCGAGAGCGAGGAGAAGTACCGCTGGCTCGTGGAACAGCTCAGTGAAGGCATCATGGTAAGCGATACCGAAGATGTCATCACCTTCGTGAATCCCCGCATGGCCGAGATGCTGGGCTACACCGTCCAGGACATGATCGGTCGGAAGGACTCCTTCCTCATGGGGGAGGAGGAGAGGCAACGCAACATCGAGCGAGGGAAGCGGCGCAAGGAAGGCCTCGGAGAGCAGTACGAGATACAACTGTTTCGGAAGGAGGGTGGGATCGTCCACTTCCTGGTCTCCGGAACGCCCCTGCGCAACAGGGATGGAGAGATCGTGGGCTCCTTCGGCGTGTGCAGCGATATCACGGAGTGGAAGCGCGTCGAGGAAGAGCTGAAGCGCCTTTCCGCGGCCATCGAGCAGACTTCGGATTCCATCATCATTTCGGATACGGATGGGATCGTCGTGTATGCCAACCCGGCCTCCATGGCGCTCATGGGAATCCCCTCGCAGGAGCTCCTAGGCAAGCGCCTGGATGCGCTGCATGCCCTCAGGCAGTCCGAAGCGTTCTATGCAGGCATCTGGGCCGCCCTGATGCAGGGAGACACCTGGAGCGGCCACCTGAGCAACCAGCGGGCCGATGGCACCCGCTACGAAACCATGACCACGCTGTCCCCCGTGCGCGACCGGGCTGGACGCATCCAGTACGTGGTCGCCAGTTCCCGGGACGTGACGCGGGAGGCGGAGCTGGAGGTGCAGCTCCGGCACTCCCAGCGCATGGAGGCCATCGGCGTCATGGCCGGAGGCATTGCGCACGACTTCAACAACATCCTCACGCCGGTGATGGGGTACACGGAGATGGCCCTCAATCGCCCAGGGCTGGATGCCAAGGTCGCACAGTACCTCCGGGAGATCGCCTCGGCCGGACAGCGGGCTACGGAGCTCGTCCAGCAGATCCTCACCTTCAGCCGCCAGGCCGAGCAGATCAAGCACCCGGTGCAGGTCGACACCATCGTGAAGGAGTCCCTCAAGCTGCTGAGAGCGGCCATTCCGTCCACCATCGCCATCCGCCAGCGGATCGGCGGGATGGGGGTCCAGACCCTGGGGGATGCGAGCCAGATCCATCAGGTCGTGATGAACCTCTGCACGAATGCCTTCCATGCCATGAGGGACAAGGGGGGGGTCATGGAGGTGGCCCTCGACGCCATCCTCCTGGACGCGCCGCTGGTGCTGCTGGGATCCACCCTGCCTCCCGGCAGCTATCTCCGGCTGCGCGTGACCGACTCGGGCCGCGGCATCGATGAGGAGACCCGCAAGAAGATCTTCCTTCCCTTCTTCACCACCAAGCGCACGGGCGAGGGGACCGGCCTGGGGCTCTCCATCGTCCACGGCATCATCGTGGGCATGGGGGGGAGCATCGGTGTGGAGAGCGAGGTCGGGAAGGGGAGTACCTTCACGGTCTACTTCCCGTCCATCCAGGAGCTCGCTCAGGTTCATGCCCCTGTGCGCGTTTTGCCGGCCAAAGGCTCGGAGCGCCTGATGGTGGTGGATGACGAAGGCGTCATCGGCAGCATGCTCCAGGATGCCCTGGCCTACTTCGGATACCGCGTCCAGACCTTCGAGTCGCCCATGTCCGCCTGGCAGACGTTCAGCGGGGCTCCGGACCAGGTGGACCTGGTGATCACGGACCTCACCATGCCCGAGTTGACGGGAATCGAGCTGGCCCAGCGGATGTGGCACACTCGGCCGGAGCTTCCGGTGATCCTCATGACCGGCTACACGGAGAGCCTGGATGAGGACTCGGCCCGGGAAGCTGGGTTCACTGCGCTCCTGCGCAAGCCCGTGTCGCTCTCGGTCATCGGTCAGACCGTGCGGAAGGTCCTGGATCGCACCCAGGAGGTCACTCCTGCAGGGCCGGCACCGACGCCAGGATCCGCTGGAGCAGTCGACTGAGTTCCCTCAGCTTGAATGGCTTCTGCAGGAAGCCCACCAGTCCGGGGCTGCTGACCAAACTCAGGGCTTCCTGTTCGCTGTAGCCGCTCATGAGGATGATGGGGATGCCCGGGCGCAGGTGCTGGATTCGGCGGAAAGCCTCCTCGCCGCCCATCACGGGCATGGTGAGATCCAGGAACACCGTCAGGAACTCATCACGCTGCCGTTCGAGGGCCTCCACCCCCGCCTGTCCATTGGCGGCCTGCACCACGGTGAACCCCATCACTTC
>CAYZND010000162.1:0-7832 GCA_964479495.1 uncultured Mesoterricola sp. | reverse complement strand
TCCTGGGACCTATACCTTGGGTAACATCAACTACATGGACAATACCGGCACCGGGCGTCTTGTGAGGCCTGACGGGACCCTGGTCCCGCTCTCCGGGACCTACGATCGAACCGGCTTGACCACGCTGATCCAGCAGGCCAGCCATGTGCGCATGACCGCCACCGCCAACTTCGGCGGCAGCATCGGCACGGTCACCCGCACCATCGATCTGCCCATCCCCTGGGCCATTCTGGACCGGGTCGGGGGCACCACTCCCACGGTCTTGACCATTGCCGACACCATCGGGGGTGGCCCGGCCATCACCCCCGACGAACTCTACCTGAAGAACAATCCCAACTATGTGGCCAATGCTGATCAGACCTGGAGCAGCAAGACCGTCCACAAGATCGGCGTCTTCCGCTACAACTACGACTACCTCTGGTGGATCTTCTTCGGGAAGGACACCAGGAACACCACGGGCACGGGTTCCACCACGACGTCCGACTACATCATCCCGGCGGTGACCACCCCTACGGCCGCCTCTCCCTGGACCAACGGGCTGCCCGCCATGACACGGTTCCAGGCATTGAAATACTCGGTGGTCAGCACCTGGCTGCGGAACCAGAAGAAGGTCTGGTGGGGATTCCGCTACCTGGACGACGCGGAGGATGGCAAGACTTACAACAACAGGACGAACATCAGTGCGGACAACGGCAGCGCGTCCTCGACCAGCATCAGCCGGGATATCCGTCTCTTCCGCCCCGCCCAGAACAGCAGCTCGGCCGATCCGAAGCTCAAGCAGTTCGTAGAGGCCGTGCCTAACGATGGCACCCCTCTCACCTATGCCTTTGCCAATGGCTACGCTCAGCTCTCCTTGAACAAGGACGCCTCCAGCACCTTCGGCAAGTCGTCGGGCGGTGGCCAGAGTGGCACAGAGGATCCCATTCCCGCCTGCCGCAACTCCTTCCTGGTGGTGTTCACGGATGGCATCGCCAACGATGTCCATAGGAACTCAGGTAATACGGCTTGGGTTTCATCCATTGGAACGGCTAGCGATATCGTTGCCGAGAAAGACCCTTCAACCGTTACTGCTGCTCTAGGCTCGCTGTCCACGGCCCTCCTGCCGGGGACGGCCAACCGTTTCAACATCTGGACGCTCGCCGCCGTGGCGGCCCACTATTCAGAGGTTGGCTACACAAGTCCAACGGGCACGGGCACCATCTCCATCGCGTCTGCGGCGCCCTTCCGGATCTCAGATCGCGGGGCTACCACTGACCAGAAGAGGAAGATCCGGACCATGACGGTGGGCATGAGCCTTTACGGGAACCTCAGTGACACGACCGGACCCAAGTCGGCCATGTATCGTGCCGCGCTCTATGGCAACCCAAATGTCGGATGGACGAATCCCCTGACAGGCACCCCCACGCCGCCCTTCGATCCCAACATCCCTGGGCAGAATGATCGCACTGTCAATCCCTTCTTCTTTGACGCGCAGAGTGTGGATCAGCTCGCGGCGGCCATGGATGCGATCATCAATGAGGCCGTGGAGGCCTCCGGCAGCGTATCCGCGCCTTCGGCACCCCTGGTGGGTTTGAGCCTGGGCCGGGAAGCCTTCCTGGGCCTCTTCGAGCCGGCCAAGTCCGGTCCGGTGTGGAAGGGGGATCTGCTGGCCGCGGGCCTCAGGATCAGCACCACCTCCGATACCTTCCTGGGCAACGACGGGAGCCCGGTCACCAGCGTGAACGCTGAAAACGCCATCTGGTCCGCCAGCCAGATGCTGCAATCGCAAGGCACCACGCCCAACTATGAGGCTCCCTTCCTCAATCCCAACAGCGTCACCGGTACCGGTCCACGCAGCTGGAAGTCGGGGAACCGCAAGGTCATCACCAACCTGACTGACCTCGACCTGATCGACCTGGACGAGACGACCATCACCACGCCTGCCACCGTGGGCGCGGCCAACGATACCGACCGCATCGCCTACATCCGCTTCCTGCGCGGCGCCGCGAAGGATGCCTGGACCGGCAGCTCACCCATATCCACCAACCGCACCACCATCATGGGCGACATCATCAACAGCTCCCCCGCGGTGCTGGAGTACCCGGTGGATCAGGACAAGACGACGGCGCTTTACAAGAAGAGCCCGGTGCTCAGCGCCATCAACATCGATGACTGGAAGGAACTGCATTTCCGGGTGATCTTCACCGCTGACAACCAAGGCTATGTTCATGCCTTCGGGGAGCTCGGGGGCGTGAAGTACGTGATGGACACCACGGACCCCACCAAGATCGCGAACAAGATTCCCATCGCGGCCGTGGATGAACTGTGGGCGTTCTACCCCGGCGAACTGCTGTCCACATTACCTAAGCACCTCTACACCGCGTCGAACTCCCACATCTATGGCATGGATGGCGCACCTGTCATCTACTTCAACGACAAACCTGCGACACTCCAAGTCGTGGGCAACCGCCTCGTGGATGGCACTGACGATGTGCGTGTCATCATCGGCATGGGCAAGGGGGGGCGGAACTATTACGCGTTCGACGTGCTGGATCCCTACGATCCGAAGCTCGTTTGGAAGCTGATTCCCGGCCATGCGACGGACAATGTGTATCACTGGGATGCTGGAACGCTCGAGAAGACCACCGATACCCTGGTCCAGAAGATGGGACTGGGCACTTCGGCCCCGGCCCTGGCCCGTGTGGAGGTCGGAGGAAAGGTCACGGACGTCGCCTTCATCGGTGGCGGCCTTTCCACCAAGGCCGTGGACACGGCCATGGGCACGGCCCTGGGCAGGAACCTGTTCGCGGTCAATGTCCTCACCGGCGAGGTGGTGAAGAAGTGGGATTTTAGTTCGATTGCGAACATGGGCAGCCTGTCCGCTCGCGTCGTCCCCGTGGAATTCCTGGCGAATACGGGGCGGGCGTATCGGGTGTACTTCGCGGACCAGCCCATCGAGGGTGCCACCCTCGGCACGGGAAGCCGTGGAAGCGCGATCTGGGTCGTTGGCCGCACCAGCTTGACGACGGACAAGATCCGTCTTGATTCACCGGATCTCGCGGAATGGACGGGGGGGCCCTATTCCCTCGGAGGCCTGCGGAAGGTCTATCAGGGAACTGCGGGGATGATCATCTCGACCCAGCCCACCCCCTTCCGTCTGGGCTACCCCTATCCGGTGCCGCGCACCGTGGATCCAAAGATCTCCCCCGCGGTTCTAGGATTGGTGTTCAACTCAGGGGACCGGAACGATCCGCTGGACCGTGACCTGATCAACCCCGGTTCGACCAGCGGCGTGAGTCACCAGAATCAGCTGACGCTCCTATTCGACCGGCAGGATACGGCCGTGCTTACCGGGAATACACCCGCCCCCACGAACGCCGCCAATCTGGATCGAGATGGGCTTACCGATGCGGATCTCTACGACCTGACGGCCGTGGCCTCGACCACTGATACTTCGATCCTGCTCAACAACTCGAACCACTACCTCAAGACCAAGTTCGGATACAAGCTTTTGCTCGGAGCCCCCACCTCCAAGAAAACGGCTGATTCAGGTGGAAGCAATTACTACCCGAAAGCGACCAGCTCTCCAGCGGTCATCGACAGTGTGCTCTTCATGAGCATCTTCCGACCCGGCAATGTGACGGATCCCCTTATTTCCGACCAACAGAAGGCTTGCTCTGGCACCGGCCTCACGGACATCTTCCGCATCTGTAATGTGATGGCTCCCGTGTTCAACAGTGGATCGACGAGTGCGGATGTCACGAAATTTGATGACACAGCCAGCAATTGCAGTGGCCGGACCGTCACGTTCGCCAACATTCCAGGCCCCCTTGCGGGTTTGGGCAGCCTCGGGGTCATGGTGAGCGGTCAGGGCAAGACCAGCGATGGTTCTGCGGGCTCCATTTCCACAGCCGGCGCCCAGGCAGAGGTCATCAAGGGCAAGACGCAGAACTTCAGCTTCCGCATCAAGACCTGGCGGATCATTCGGTAGAACTGGCTTTCGGCCATTGAGAGAAGGGCCCGGGAGGGCCCTTCTCTTCGTGTTAGCCTGAACGTCGTGTCAGGGACCCCTTTCCAGCTCCAGCCCAAGAAATCCTTCGGTCAGAACTTCCTGGTCCAGCGCAGTGCCATCGAGGGGATCGTGGGGGCGGCGCTGGGGTCGCCGGCGGAGCGGGTGCTGGAGATCGGGCCGGGACCCGGTGTATTGACGGAGCGGCTGGTGCAGGACGGCCGGCCACTGTGGGCAGTGGACCTGGACCCGGAGGCCTGCACGCTGCTGGAGGGGCGGTTCGGCGGGCTGGCGCATGTGCAGCTGATTCACGGGGACGCGGTGACGGTGGAACTGCCGGAGGGGCCGGCCTGGTCCGTGGTGGGGAACCTGCCCTACAACGCCGCCACGGCGATCCTGACCCGCTTCCTGCTGGAGCCGATCCCCTGGGAGCGCATGGTGCTCATGTTCCAGCTGGAGGTGGGCCAGAAGCTCATGGGCAAACCTGGGGAGAAGGCCTATGGTCCCCTGTCCATCCTTGCCCAGCTCACGACGCGGATGACCCGTTTGATGAAGCTGGGACCCGGCGCCTTCCGGCCCGCGCCCAAGGTGGACTCGGTGGTGCTGCTCTTCGAGCCCCGGACCGACGCGCTGCCGAACGCGAAGCGGCGCAAGCTGCTGGCCCTCCTGCACCGGAGCTTCGCCCACCGCCGCAAGACCTTGGCGAACAACTGGCAGTCCTGGCTGAAAGCCGAGGACATTGCGGCACTTCTCCAGCGGGAGCAGCTCCCGCCTGCCATCCGGGCCGAGGCCATCGAGCCCCGGGCCTGGCCTTCCATCCTCGAGGGCATCTCCGCCCTCCCTGCGAGCCTGAATGATCCAGACCAAACCTCTCTTTGAAACCTGGCAGACCCCTCCCGCGGACGGTGAGCTGCGCCTGATCCCCATCGGGGGCCTCGGGGAGTTCGGCATGAACGCCCTGGTGGTCCACACCGCCAAGAGCTTGTTCCTGGTGGACTGCGGCCAGCTCTTCCCCTCCGACGACCAGCCGGGCATCGACTCCATCGTCCCCGACTTCGCCTACCTGGAGCCCTTCGCGGACCACATCGATGCGGTGCTGCTGACCCACGGCCACGAGGACCACCTGGGGGCGCTGCCCTACTTCCTGGAGCGCTGGCCGGTGCCGGTGTACGGCACGGCCTTCACCCTTGGCCTGCTGGAAGGCAAGCTGAAGGAGTTCGACATCCGGCCCAAGGCGCTGCTGCATGTGGTCTCGGACTTCGAGCGCCTGCCCATCGGCCTCGGCGAGATCGAGGCCGAGTGGGTTCCGGTCACCCACAGCATTCCGGACGCCTGCGCCATCGTCCTCCACACCCCCCAGGGCGTGGTGGTCCACACCGGTGACTTCAAGCTGGACCCCTCCCCGGTGGATGGCCGCCAGACGGGCCTGAAGCGCCTGAAGGAGCTCGGCAAGAAAGGTGTCTCGCTCCTGCTCTCGGACTCCACGAACGTGCTCCAGCCGGGCACCGCGCCCTCGGAAGCCATCTGTGAAGGCGGCCTGCGGGATGCCTTCCAGAAGACCCACGGGAAGCTGGTGGTGGCGACCTTCAGCTCCAACGTCCACCGGGTGCAGACCCTGCTGAACCTGGCGTGCGAGGAAGGCCGCAAGGTGTGCCTCGTGGGACGTTCCATGGAGCGCAACATCACGGTCGCCCGGGAGCTGAAGCGCCTGCGCCTGCCCGACGACCTCTTCATCGACAGCAAGGAGGTCTCGCTCTTCAAGCCCAAGCAGATCCTGGTGCTCTGCACGGGGACCCAGGGCGAGGAGCTGGCTGGACTCTCCCGCCTGCTGCGGGGGGAAGTGAAGGGGCTGAAGCTCGGGGAAGGGGACCGCCTGCTGCTCAGCAGCCGTGCCATCCCCGGGAACGAGGTGGCCATCTCCCGCCTCCTGGACGACGCCGCCCGCCTGGGGGTCGAGACCGTGAACGAGGACCTGGGCCCCATCCATGCCTCGGGCCACGGCTACCGGGACGAGTGCGCCGAGATGATCCGCATGCTGAAGCCCCGCTTCATGGTGCCTGTGCACGGGACCTACCGGAACCTGCAGGTCCATGGCCGGCTGGCCGAGTCCCTGGGCTGGCCCAAGGAGCGGGTGCTGCTGCTGGATGGGGGCGAGTGCCTCCAGGTCAAGGCGGGCGGCTCGGCCCAGGTGGTCGGGACGGTGCCCGTGGGCAAGTGCTTCGTGGACCAGGGGGTGAGCCACATGGTGGATGCCCGGGTGGTCCACGACCGCCTGATCCTGCAGGAGGACGGCATCGTGGTGGCCACGCTGGTGATCGACCCTGCGACGGGGGAGCTGGCCGCGGAACCGACCATCCTGACCCGCGGGTTCGTGGTGCTCTCGGACGATGTGGCCTATGGCGACCTGCTGCGGGGGGCTGTGCGCAAGGCCTTCGAGGAGGCGCCCCCGGAGATCCGGAAGGACAAGGACCTGCTCATCGAACTCCTGAGGCAGGCCCTCCGCCGGATCATCCGGAAGACCACCGAGACCCGGCCCATGGTGGTGCCCATGGTGCTGGACATGAAATGACCCCAGGTCAATAACCCGGGGTCAGTTAAATACGAGTGATCTGAGAGCTCGAGCAGGAGCCGTCTTCAGGGTGCCGGCTCGGGTTCCCCGTTCTTGCGATGCTGCTTGATGGCCTGGAGCATGGCCTTCTGGATCTCCTCCACGGCGAGGACGAAGCGGCCCTGCTGGGCGGGGGTCAGGGTGGCGCGGATGTCGTTCTCGAACTTGCGCCTCAGTTCTTCCTGCTGCTGCCGGAGGGTGGCGAGCTGGTCCATGAGGGGCTGGATCTTGGCGCTCTTCTCGTCCTCCGGAAGCGAGCTCAGCAGGATGTCGTTGACCTGCCGGTGGAGCTTCCGGGTGCTCTGCCGATGGTCCTGGCTGTCCTCGTCGTACTGGTCCCAGCGATCCGCGATGCCGTTGGCCTTCTCGCTGGAGACACCCAGCAACTGCTGGAGACGCTCCGCCCGGAACTGGTGGAGCCGGAGCTTCAGGGGCCCTTTCCGCTCCGAGGCCTTGGGACCCGTCTTGAATCCAGGGCCCTGGGGCAGAGGGGACTGGCCCATCAACAGGGCAGGGAGCGTGAGAATCAGGATGGGACGGAACATCGGAAACTCCGGTGCGGAGGAATCAGGGGTGCTGCGGCGTGGCGGACTCGAGCTGCAGGAGCACGGCTTCCGCCTCCTCCGGGCTCAGGCTGGAGAACTGGGACATGGCATCCTCTTCCTCGCCGAAGGGGATGTCGGTGGCCACCTCGGCGGACTCGGTGGTCAGGGCCGGATCGACACTGGCTTCCACCAAGGGGGCTTGTTGGATGCGCCCGGCCATGTAGCCGGCCAGGCCGATGGCCAGGGCCAGGGCCGCGGCGGCGGCCCAGAGCCAGGGATGGTGCCGGAGGCCACGGGAACGGCGGACCGGGAGCTTGCGGAGCATCCGCTCGGGCAGGCGTTCGAAGTAGCCCGCCGGGGCCAGGGCCGGTGGGAAGTCCTCCTGGGCCAGCCACTGGATGCGAGCTTCGGCGCAGGCCGGGCAGCCGTCCACATGGCGCTGGACATCGGCAGGCAGGTGCAAGGGGTCCGCTTCGATGGCCGACAGGGCCCTCTGGCAGGAATCGGGAAGGATCGGCGCGCTCATGATGGGATCCCCTTGAGCTGTCGGGTGAGGTTCTGGATCGCATGGAAGATGTGGGCCTTGACGCTGCCCACGGAGGTGCCCATCTCCCGGGCGATGTCCTCGTATTTCCAGTCGTTCTGCAGCTTGAGGGTGAGAGCCTCCCGCTGCCGGGTGGGCAGGTTGGGG
>CAYZND010000161.1:0-7834 GCA_964479495.1 uncultured Mesoterricola sp. | reverse complement strand
GAGGTTCCGGTTGGTCAGGAGCCGCTCGTCCCCTTCGCAGACCTTGAGCCCCTTGTTGAGGACGTCGATGGCCGCATCCCGCTCGTGGATCTCGTTGAGGAAATAGGCGTAGACCGCGTAGAGCAGGCTCTCCTTCTTGCCGGACTTGAGCGCGGTCGCAAAGGATTCCTTCGCCAGCTTCTTGTCGCCTCGCTTCCACTGGAGGATCGCCAGCATGGCCTTGGCCATGTAGTGCTGGCCGCTGGCGGACCTGAGCAAGGGCTCGGCCTCCTCATTCTTCTTGCGCAGGTACTGGATCACACCGATCTGGCCGTCGATGGAGCCCTTCACTAGGAACTGCCAGGGACCCAGCTTGTAGCCTTCCTTGATGATCTCGATGGCTGGATCGAACTGCTGCTTCTTCAGCAGTTCCCCGGCCCGGTTGAAGATCTTCTCCAGCTTCGCCTGGGTTCTCCGGCCGAGGTAGATGAACAGGCCGATGCCACCCACGATGCCGAGGGGGACGCTGAACCAGGGACTGACCCTGAGCACCATGAGAAGGGTCGCCACGACAATGGAGGCGGCGAGGCCCAGCACAAAATTGATCACGCGATCTCCTCCGATGACCCATCAGGGCCAACCGGCCATTCTAACGTTCCGCTCTCGAAGCCGCCAGGGTGAGGAATCAGGCGATCACACCACTCCGGATGCGGGATGTTCGTCTCCGCTGGGGAGCCTTCCGGACGGGCGACTTGGTTGCGGCCTCCACGGCGGTCTTCCTGGGGCGGCCGGGCTTGCCCTTGGGCTTGACGTCCTCTTTCTTGGGCTTGGCCGTCTTCTTGACGGGCTTGGCCTTCTTGAGTTTCTGCTTCTGCGCGAGGGCCGATGCCGCCCGACCCGTGACCACGACCCGGGTGCCGTCCTTGAGCATCTTGACCTTGCTCCCTGGCTTCCGGCCCCGCTTGAGGCTCATGGGCAGAGGCTCCACTTCGAGGAGTTCCCGCTCGAGCTGCTGCTGCAGTTCCAGCATCTTGCCGTTGTCCTTCTCGTGATCATGCCCGCACAGGTGGAGAAATCCGTGAATTATAAGTGTTTCGATTTCGCGCCGCCGGCTTACGCCAAGCTTCTTGGCCATTTTTTCCGCCGTGGGCAGGCTGATTACCAGATCGCCGAGGTGCTGCCAGGCGCCTTTTTCAGGTTGCGCGGGAAAGCTGAGGATGTCCGTGGTCTGGTTGATGCCACGATGCTCCCTGTTGAGTTTTCGCATGGTTCGATCATCCACATAACTGATAGAGATCCCCTGGGCCTCGGGAGCCAGGCGATTTTTGAGCTCTGCAATGAGCTCACCGATGGAGGTTTCTCCAGGTCCACGAAGTTTGCTGCGGGAAGACCAATCAATTTTGAACTCACTCTTATTAGGCGTCATGGGGACCTCGAGTTGTCTATTAAGGAATAAAAGTATTGGTGACATAGCCTTTGTTGTCAATAGCTATCCAGGGTTATCGCTATTTATTGCATTTCTGTTTTTGTCCGTTCCATCAGTCACAACTACCTGACCATTGTTGACCGATGTAAACCAGATGGAACGCCTCACATAAAAATCCTTTGGATTTGGATCCTTCCTAAGCCGGAATCGATGCGTATCCTGGTGAGATGGATCCTCATCTTCCCGAGTCTGCGTCCTTGGCCTGCGAGCGTTTCCTGGAACTGCTGGACCATTGGAACCGCACCCATGCGCTGACGGCCCTCCCGGAGACTTCCCGCTTCGAGGAGTTGATCCTCGACTCCTGGGCTCTCGTGCCATATTTGGCGGATCTGGCGCCCGGGGCCAAGGTCGTGGATTTCGGGACTGGCATGGGGATTCCCGCCATTGTCCTGGCCATTGCAAGACCGGACGTGAAGGTGGTCGCCTTGGACAAGTCCAAGAAGAAGATCGCCTTCGTGCGCCAGGCAGCCCTGGAGCTGGGGCTGCATAACCTGGAACCCGTTGCCGCACGGGCGGAAGAGCTTCCTCCCCTGGAGGCCTCCCTCGGCGTATCCAAAGCGGTCGGTTCCCCAGCCCTCCTCGCCCAATGGTGGTCCCGCCATGGGCAAGCCGGGAAACCGCTCCTGGCGCTGAAGGGCGATTCCTGGCCGCAGGAGGAGGGACCGGGCGCGGGCTGGGAGCTACAGCCCCGGCCATATCGACTGCCTACCCGTGGAAGCCGGGTGATCCTCGAGCTCCGACAGAAATAGGGCCCCGGGAAAGGGGCCCTGGAGCGGTGCATGGAAGCTGGTGATCTTCAGCGGGTGACGAGGTCCCCCGCCATCACTTCCTCGTAGGCCCGGAGGATGCGGCACGTGGAAGCCCCGCTGCCGGTCTTCACCACCATCATCTGTGCGATGAGATAGTTCGTGCTGGCACTCGTCTTGGCCTTCGGTGAGCCGATGGGCCAGACCCGCGGCCGGGCGGAAAGGAGGACCTCCCCCACCTTCATGCCATCCTGCTCGCCCTTGTCGATGATCACCATCGTGCCACTGCCGGAGTGGACTTGGTTGTCGCCGATAAAGACAACCCGCGCTTCCGGAGCTTCAATGGCGATGGGTCCTTTCGGGTCCGGGCGGAGCTTGGTGAGGATGTTGGCGGGCTCAGAGAAGGGGACGAGCATGTCGCCACGGTGGATGCTGTCGGCGGACTTCTCCACCACGACAACGGCAGCACTGGGCTGCACCTGCGTCACCCGTGCAACGGCGATCTGCTTCACGACATCGCCGAGGGGCTTATTCTTCCGCTTGTCCATGGGGTGGTAGATCTTCTTCTTGAGGACCTTGATGGCCAACAGGCGGTCACCCACCTTGAGGCCCTTGTCGGCGCCTCCATCCACATAGAGGGTGTCGAAGTCCCCGAACTCTGATTTCAGTTCGGACTGCTGGGATGCGACCTTGATGCCTCCCAGCTCCGCAAACAGCGCCTCTGCCCCGTTGGGCGCGAGATAGGGCAACTGCAGGAAGTCCTGGAACGTGAAGGCATACTCGTCACGTATGACCTTGCCTTGGAATCGGGGGCCACCTGGAAGCAGCCCGGTGACCTCCGTGGGGGTCTCACCGGGCTTGATCGTGGTGCGGCCCGTGGGGATGATGAGATGGTCGGTGGGGTAGATCCAGTGCGGGTCCGTGATCCACTGGTTCAACTCCCAGATCTGGGGCCACGCGAACGGGTTCCCCAGGTACTTGTTCCCGAGGTCCCAGAGGGTGTCTCCCTTTTCGACGATGTGGAGCTGGGTCCCCTCCGGAAGGGTGATTTCCTTCGGGTAATCCCATTTGGGGTTGAAGTGGGGTGGTACTTGGATCACCTGGCCGGGCTGGTAGTCCTGCGGGGTGGGGGCCTGCGTGGCATCCTGAGCCGTCAGGGCCACGGCTAGACCGGAAACCAGAAAAGCCGCACGCAGCCATTTGCGCTGAAGCATCATGTTCCCCCTCGGAAAGCTGGCTGGATTATAGTCCATTGACGCGGATCATGTCTGAAAAAGCTTTCATTCTTCTCTTTATATCGTTCTCGGTAACCATTTCTAAACATTCGGTACCAAATTTCTCTACGGTGAAACTGGCCATGATGACCCCGGAGAGGGTGGCGCGCTTGAGCGTATCCACATCCGTGTTTTTATGGGCGGCCAGATAGCCCAGGAATCCCCCCGCGAAGGTGTCGCCCGCTCCGGTCGGGTCGAACACATCCTCCAGGGGGAAGGCCGGGGACACGAACACGCCATCCGGTGACAACAGCATGGCTCCATGCTCGCCGCGCTTCACCACGAGGATCTTCGGGCCCAGGGCCTGGATCTTCCGGTAGATCTTCAGGAGGTTGTGTTCTCCCGACAGGGCCCTCGCCTCCCCCTCGTTCACCAGCAGGATGTCTACTTCCTTGAGCACGCGCTCCAGGGCCGGTCGCGATCCGTTGATCCAGTAGTCCATGGTGTCCAGGGCGATCCACCGGGGTCGCTGGATCATCTGGCGCACGACATCCAACTGGAGGACGGGGTCGATGTTCCCGAGGAACAGATAGGGTGCGGACCGGTAGGCCTCCGGGAGGACGGGATGGAAGTCCTGGAAGACGTTCAGCTGAGTTTCCAGCGTCGTGGCCTCGTTCAGGTCATAGCCATAGGAGCCCTTCCAATGGAAGCTCTTGCCGGTCTTCCGCACGAGTCCCCTCAGGTCGATGGGGCGGCCTTCGAAGACCCGCTCCTGGGCTGGTCCGAAGTCCTCCCCGACCACGGCGACGACCTGTACCGGATGGAAACGGCTCGCGCTGAGGGCGAAATAGCTGACGGATCCCCCGAGGATGTTCTCCTTTCGGCCAAAGGGTGTTTCCAGGTCGTCAAACGCAAGGCTGCCTACGGCGAGAAGGCTCATTCCTTTTCCTTCCTAGTGGGGGGTGGAACCCTGAATGCCAAGATAAAGAATCCACGCCTGGGCGCCACCCATGGGAATGGGTGCCTGGGCGTAGCGAGTGACCAGCTCTCCCTCGGATCCAGCCAGGAACGCCTGGAACGCCTGGCGCAGTTCTTCGGAGGGGCCCAGGTGGATGTGCAGGGTGCGCCATCCGAGCAAGTGACCATCCAGAAGCCGCTCCTTCAACCGTTCGATCGCATCCGTGGCCGAGTGCCCGCGAAGGTCCAGGGAGCCGTCCACATCGATTGCCATTCCGGCCGCCAGCTGAATGATCGTCGGCTGGGCCCGGGGTGCAGGCGCTTCCGGTGAGGTCATCGGGGGAGGCGGGGGTTCGGCGGATGTAGCGAGGTCTGGCAGGGGCTCGGGTTCAAGGGATTCGGAGGCCTTCATGGCCGGGGGACAAGGCTCCGGGCTGGGCTCCGGCATCGTAGGGCGCGTGCCATGGACGGGCTTGATCCCTTTCAGGGAGGACATGGCTTCCTGGAACTCCGCCTTGGCGGGCGTCGGCTTGGACGCGGGGGGCGCCACCTGGGGTACTACCTTGTCCTGGAGGGGTTCGGTGGGCTTCCGGCGGGTCCCCATGACGGCCAGGAACAGCGCATCTTCGTCCTCCAGCTCCCTGGGCACCTCCGGTTTGGCCGCAGGCTTGGGCACCGGGCGCTTGGGTCCCGGAACCTCCTCCGATTTCAAGTCTTGCTTCAACTTCGCCAGATCCTTGTTCCACACCATGGATCACTCCCGTTTCCACCAGGGTATATCCCTCGGTTGCAGGACCGCCACACTTGAAGCAAATCGCAGCAGCGCGGAGGCCGCCTCTCAGCGTGTGCGCTGCTGCCATGCTCATGTGTCACCGTGGCACGGTCCTCGCAGGCCTCTCCCTAGGGAGGACCCCATGCGCTACCGTTCCTTGTCGCTCGTGATGCTGGCCGCGGGATTCACGTCTGCATTGCAGGCCCAGGATCCCCACTTTGGTTTCGGCCTGAACCTCGTGTTCCCCACCGGGGCGTTTCACAGCACGACCTACCCACCCAGTGCGGAAGTGGCCGCCACTCAGCACGAAGGCTACGATCTGGGCCTGGGAGGGCAATTCACCATCAGCTTCCCCGTGGACCCGAAGGTGGCTCTCCGCCTGAATGTCGGAGGCCAGACCAATGAGGGTTCGAACACGGCCACGGGGTACGACACCATCAACCTCAAGCACCGGATGTTCAGCCTGGGGGGCGATGTGCAGGTGTTCCCGGGAAACGGCAGTGCCTACCGGCACCAGGGGACCTACCTGCTGGGTGGCCTGAGCGCGGATTTCGAGCGATTCGACCGCAGCTTCGGCGATCCGAACCTGGACTACACGGAGACTTCGCGCAAATCCCGGCTGGGCGGCTCCGTGGGTCTGGGCCACAGCTTCGGCTACAGCGGTGCCGGGCACTTCACCGTGGAAGGCGTCTATCACAAGACCTTGACGGGCAACGACAAGAGCGCCGGCGAACCGCCGTCCACGGATTTCATGAAGGTCAGCCTGGGTTTCGTATTCTGAGCGTTTAGGGATTGGTGGGTTTGACGGGCTTGGCTGGAGCCTTGGGCTTCTTGGCGGGGGCGGCTTTGGGAGCCGGCGCTTCCGGCGCTCCCTCCAGGCCCATCAGGTCGTCCACGAAGCGTCGGCAGTCCTTGTTGGCCGGGTCCAGGCGAAGGAGGCGGCGGGCGTAGGCCAGCCTTTCGTTGCGGGGGCGAGACTCGTCCGCCTTCACCTGGATCAGCTTGTCGGCCACGTATTTTGGTGTGGAACCGGCGGCTTCGATGTCCAGTTTCTCCTTGGCCAGGAAGTCCTGCCAGGCCGCAAGGGACTTGGCGTCGTTCTCCTGATCCTTCTTCAGGCGATCGAGGAGTCCGTCGATCTCCTTGATGGCCCACTCGCTGTGGGCGATGGCATTCCGGTGCTCGTCCAGGACATCCTTGATCTGGGCTCGCTGCTTCAGCAGGTCCTGGCTCAGGCCAGGCTGGGCATCCAGGCCCTTGAGTTTCTCGTCCAGCTTCGCGACCGTTCCCCGCCAATCCGCGAGCTTCTCCTCGTGCTCTTTCCGGATCTTGAGGAAGGTGGCACCCGTGTTGGTGGTGTTCTCGGCTGCCGTGCCGCTGGCCTTCTGCAGGTAGGCGACGGCATCCTCCCAGGCCCCGTCCAGCACGCAGGCCCGGGCCGCGACGTCGAGCACGGCCACCAGGGCCCGCATCTCGTTGTAGTCGGAGCGGCTGACGGTGAGTCCTTCCTTCTGCAGGAGGGCTTCCGCACTCTTGCGGACTCCGGTTCCATCCCCCCGCTCCAGGGTCATCTCCCACACCTTGTAGCTCTCTTTGAAGCGGTCCGACAGGGTCTGGGCTGCGAGGGGCTGGAACAGCAGGGGGAGGGCGAGGAGCAGGAGGCGCAGGCAGTTCATGTCGGTCCTTGAGCGGCGTGAGGCAGGTCGTGTGGGGTTAAGGTACTGGATTTTTGAGCCGCTGTCCTCCCCGCGGAGGGAGCCTTTCAGAGGCGCAGGTTCGGACTCCGCTCGATGATCATGAGGATGAGCCGCTCCAGCTCGTCCACCAGCAGGAAACGCAGCACGGGCGGGCGGCTGCTGGCCCGGATGGCTTCCTTTCCGGGATCATCGGGGTCCCCACTGCGCAGGACGAAGAAGAGGCGGTGCTTCTCCAGGGAGCGCACCTCTTTCCAGGTCACCCTGCCTGCGCCGACCCAGCGGGCGATGGCCCGGGGGACGGCCAGGTATTCCACGGCCAGCCCCATCTCGTCCACCAGCACCTGGGTGCCTTCCACCAGGAGCAGGGCGGTCAGGGAGAGCGCCAGCAGCACACCCCCCAGGAGGCAGGCCGCGATGGCCGCGACCAGGCTGACCCAGAGCCAGAAGGTGGGCTCGGAGGAGACCTGGGCGAGCTTCAGGGCGCCGTGCATGCGGGGCAGGCCCTGGACGAGCAGCACCAGGATGCGGATGCCCACGATCCACGACCCTGCGAACAGCAGTCCCACCAGCGTGCGCTGGGCGACGCTGGGCCGGAACACAAGGGGGGTCGCAGTGGACATGGGCGGTTCAGGCCTGGGCCATCTCGGCCAGGATGGTTTCGGCGGCGGCGGCCGGGTCCGGGGCCTGGGTGATGGGGCGTCCCACTACCAGCCAGGTGGAACCGCCGCGAATGGCCTGGGCTGGGGTGAGGATGCGGGCCTGGTCCTGGGCGGCCGAGCCCTGTGGCCGGATGCCCGGGGTCAGCCGGTGGAAACCTTCGCCGCAGGCGTCCCTGACCGAGCCGGCTTCCTGCGGGGAGCAGACCACGCCGTCCAGTCCGCAGGACTGGGCCAAGCGGGCCAGATGCAGAGCCATTTCACCCGGTTCCGCCGTGTGGCCCATGCGCCCCAGGGCCTCGCGATCCAGGCTCGTGAGCACGGTTA
>CAYZND010000160.1:3232-7842 GCA_964479495.1 uncultured Mesoterricola sp. | reverse complement strand
CCTCCAGGGCCGGGCGAACCTCCTGGACAGTGGCCTCCTGGCCGTGGGTTTCACGCTGGTGGGCGAGCTTGAGGCACTCCGGATCCCAACGGAGGCGACGCCCGCCTTCACGGATCGGCTCTGGGAGCACACCTGCTTCGAGGCGTTCCTGGCCTTGGAGCAGGCGGAGAGCTACCTGGAGCTGAACCTGTCCCCCTCCACCGCCTGGGCCGCCTACGCCTTCGATGGATACCGATCCCATCCGCGCAAAGCGGAAGAGATGGCGCCTCGGATCGTGGCGCATGTCCGTCCCGGTCGCCTGGAACTCCACGCCCTGGCCCGCCTGCCCGAGGCGATGCAGGGGCGGACTCTCCGCCTGGGGCTGACGGCGGTCGTCGAGTCGCGCCGAGGCGAGCTCTCCTACTGGGCCCTCCAACACCTGGCGGACCGCCCCGATTTCCACCGCGCGGAATCCTTCACCTTGGCCCTGCCGCCCTGGGTCGAAGAATGAGGACCGGCCTGGACCGTCTCCTGCAGGACCGGGACCTGCGCCGCCCTCTCGAAGGGCGCCGGGTCGCGCTGCTGGCCCACCCGGCCTCCGTCACGGAGCACCTGGACCACGCCCTGGATGCCCTGTCGAGCCTCGGCGACGTGGAACTCACCGCTGCCTTCGGGCCTCAGCATGGGCTCCGGGGCGACAAGCAGGACAACATGGTGGAGTCCCCGGACTTCGTGGATCCGCTCCACCGCATCCCCGTCTTCAGCCTCTACGGCGAGGTCCGGCGCCCCACGGCGGCCATGATGGACACCTTCGATGTGCTGCTGGTGGACCTCCAGGACCTGGGCTGCCGCATCTACACCTTCGTCACCACCCTGCGGTACGTGCTGGAGGCCGCGGCAGCGCACGGGAAGAGCGTCTGGGTCCTGGACCGCCCGAATCCGGTGGGGCGCCCCGTGGAAGGCACGCGGCTCCGGTCGGGCTGGGAGAGCTTCGTGGGCGCTGGCCCCCTGCCCATGCGCCACGGCCTCACCCTGGGCGAGTTGGCGGGCTGGTTCAAGCACACGCTCAAGCTGGACGTGGACCTGCAGGTGGTCCCCATGGAAGGCTGGGCCCCCTCCGAGGCGCCGGGCTTCGGCTGGCCCGACCGCACCTGGGTGAACCCCAGTCCCAATGCCGCCAACCTCAACATGACCCGCTGCTATCCCGGCACCGTGATGCTGGAGGGCACCAGCCTCAGCGAAGGACGGGGCACCACCCGCCCCCTGGAACTGTTCGGGGCTCCCGATCTCGATGCCCTGGCCCTCCTGAACCGGATGGAGGCCCTGGCGCCCCAGTGGCTGAAGGGCTGCCGCCTCCGCCCCTGCTGGTTCGAGCCCACCTTCCATAAGCATGCCGGGCAGCTCAGCGCTGGCCTGCAGATCCACGCGGAAGGCCGGTTCTACGACCACGAGGCCTTCCGTCCCTGGCGTCTCATGGCCCTGGCCTTCAAGGCCCTGCGCAGTCTTCAGCCCGGTTATCCGCTCTGGCGGGACTTCCCCTACGAATACGAGCGCGACCGGCTGGCCATCGACCTGATCAACGGCGGCGAGCTGCTGCGCACCTGGGTGGACGATCCATCCGCGCAGCCGGGGGACCTGGAAGCCCTGGTGGACCCCGAGGAAGGACAATGGCTGGAGGAGCGGCAAGAAGTCCTGCTGTATCCCTAAGGCTCAGGCCAGCCCTGACTTCCCCGCCAGTCGCCGCAGCAGTCCCAGTTGGCCGAAGTGATAGGCCTCGTGCCAGGCCAGGAAGCGAATGCCGCCTCCCTGGGTGTCCGAACCGTCCGGCAGCGTGCGGCCCAGGGGTTTGGCCAGATCCTCGGCGGTCAGGGCGTCCCAGCGTTCGGCCATCCGGCGCTGCGCCTCGTGGAAGGCCTGCACCACCCTGCCCATGTCGAGGCTCTCGGGGACATCCGCATCGGAGGCGCCCCGGCCGAAGGCGTCGATCCAGGGCGCCTCGAAGGCTGGAATGCCCATCATCTCCAGGATCCGCAGCCGATAGCTGGCCACATGGCCGAGCACCCAGCGGGCCGTATGTCCCGCCTCGTCCTTCCGCCGCCAGTCTCCGGGTGTGAAGTCGCCCACAAGCCGGTCGAGGATCCGATCAGCCCAGGCAAACGAGTGAGCGATGGACGCGTACTCGGGAATCATCATCAGCCTCTCTGGGAAGGACACAGTATAGATGCAGCTCAGGTGCCCTCCGCCTCCTCCTCCAGCGCCAACAGGGCGTGGGTTTCATCCACGGGCAGCTCCTGGACCCCCCGCAGCTTGCGCCCGATGACCCGGTTCCGCACCTGGACCCGCTCGAGGGTGTCCGTGGCCGCGTGGAGCTGTTTCTGGACTTTGTCCAGCACCTCGCCATACTTCGACCACTCGGTCTTCACGGCGCCCAGGAGGCTCCACACCTCGCTGGAGCGCTGCTGGATGGCGAGGGTGCGGAAGCCCATCTGCAGGCTGTTGAGGATGGACCAGAGGGTGGTGGGCCCGGCGATGACCACCCGGGAATCCCGCTGCAGCTGCTCCGTGAGCCCGGTCCGGCGGACCGCCTCCGCGAAGAGCCCCTCCGTGGGCAGGAACAGGATGGCGAAGTCCGTGGTGCGGGGCGGATCCAGGTATTTGTCGCAGATGTCCCTGGCGCACTGCCGGATGCGCAGCTCCAGCTGCCGGGCCGCGGCTTCCGCCTTCTCCCCGTCCGGAGCGTCCAGCAGCCGCTGGTAGTCCTCCACGGGGAACTTGGCATCGATGGGCAGCCACACGGGCTCATCACCGCCCCGTCCCGGCAGCTTGATGGCATACTCCACGCGCTCGCTTCCGCCCTTCGTGGCGACATTGGCAGCGAACTGCTCGGGGGTGAGCACCTGTTCCAGCAGCATCCCCAGCTGCACCTCGCCCCACGTGCCTCGGGTCTTCACGTTCGTGAGCACCTTCTTCAGGTCCCCGACACCGGTGGCGAGGGTCTGCATCTCCCCGAGCCCCCGGTAGACCTGCTCCAGCCTTTCCCCGACCATCCGGAAGGATTCCCCCAGGCGCTTCTCCAGGGTGCCCTGGAGCTTCTCGTCCACGGTGGCCCGCATCTGCTCGAGCTGCTTCGCGTTGTCTTCCTGGATGGCCTTCAGGCGAGCCTCCACCGCCAGCCGGAGGGACTCCAGCCGTTGATCGTTCGCCTGCAGCAGGGAGGTGAGCTGCAGATGCAGCGTGTCGCCCACGCCCTTCAAGGCGGCCCCCAGCTCCTCCCGGGCCCGCTGACTGGCGAGCGAGGTCTCCTGGCGGCTGCGGGCGAGCTCATCCCGGAAGGCCCGCTCCAGCCTCTCCTGGGATTGCTCGAAGGCCTGGAGCAGGGGACCCGTGGGGTCGCTCCGGCGGAGGAGCAGCAGGATCACCGTGAGCACGCCCACCAGCAGGATGGCGGCGAGAAGCGCGACAAGAAGCGCATTGGGCATGGGTTCTCCGGGAAGGCGGATGTCGGGTGTTCCCAGCATAGCCCTCCCTGGGAGGCTGGGCGGGGCCTCCGGCCCGCCTACATCTCCTTCACGAGTTCCACGCGGCGGTTCTTGGCGCGGCCTTCCTCCGTGTCATTGGTTGCCACGGGCGCCAGGGGACCCACGCCATGGCCCTTCAGGCGGCCGGGGGCGATGCCGTACTGGGTCACCAGCACCTGCACCACCGCCTCGCCTCGGACCTGGGAGAGCTTCAGGTTGGACTCGTCCGTCCCCACCAGATCCGTGTGGCCCACCACCTTGAGCTTCAGCGCCGGCTCCTGTTTCAGCAGCTTGGCGATCTCCTCCAGGGCGGGCTTGGATTCAGGCTTCACCTCCGACTTGCCCGTGTCGAAGAAGATGCCGTACAGGGCCACGTGGCCCGTCGACTTCAGGTCGCCGCTCATGGCCGCAGCGTCCGCCACGATGTACTGCTCCATGGCCTTCTTCTCGATGATGTGCAGCCAGATGAGCCCGTTGCCCCGCTCCACCTGCACCATAACCTCCTGGCCGTTCTTCACGAACTTCCCGTTCACCCACCAGTTCGGCACCTTGTGGAGGATCTTCCCGCCCGCCTTGAGGATGGCGTTCTCGTAGTTCTGGACGACAGCCACCGCAGAAGGTTCGTTCTTCCGGTCCGGAATACCATACGTGATGAAGGTGAACTTGCCCTCTGCGGGCACCTTCACCCGTGCATTGCTGGTCCAGAACTCGTAGCGCCCGAACTCCTCCGTCTTGCACTCCCGGATGAAGTAGCCGGGCATGCGGGTGGGGAAGAGGGGGTGATCCTTGCAGTCCTTGACATCCGCCTGGGCGAGGACGGGCAGGGCGAAGCACAGCGTGGCACACAGCAGCATGGCTCGGTTCATGGCGGCTCCGGAAGAGGTCGGCAGGCAGACACGCACAAGGGAAGGCATGCGTTCCAGGGCTCGGGAATGTGACCCGGACGCATCGTGTGATGGAAGGGTGGAAGGAACAGTGGAAGTGTAGGTCCTTTCGGTCGGGTCTCCAGTTGGTCTCAGGCATTTCCACCCAGGGGTCGTACCTCCCCTACAAAGACAGAGGGCCTCCCGCAGGAGGCCCTCCCACCCGACGGACGGGCCCTATTCGGCCTTG
>CAYZND010000160.1:0-3222 GCA_964479495.1 uncultured Mesoterricola sp. | reverse complement strand
GTCACCCGCAGGCGTGGCCACGAAGCTCCGGCCGGTGAGCTTCTCCAGGAGCGCGATCCCGAAGAGACCATTCATGAGGTTGCCCTCCTGGCCCCCACCGCCACCAATCACCAGGTTGTCGGGGATGAACTTGAGGTTGTTGGAGGCGATCTTGTCGATCACGCGGATCTGGCCGAAGACTTCGCGCCCCATGGCGGCCACTTCCAGCTTGTAGGCCTCGGCCGTGGACGTGCCTTTGGAGAGGATGATCTCGGCCTCGGCGGTGCCCACCTTCTGGATGGCCAGCGAATCAGCTTCGGCGTTGACCTTGGTGGCCTCCGCCTTGCCGCCCGCCTCCAGCTTGACAGCGGCCGCCTTGCCCTCGGCCATCAGGATGGCCGCCTGCTTGGAGCCCTCGGCCTCCTTGATGCGGCCCTCCGCCAGGTTCTTCTGGATCTCGACGTTCCGCTCGGACTCCACCACCTTGGGCTGCATGTTGGCCTGGGCCGTGGCGTTCTCGAGGTTCCGCCGCTCGTCCTGGGCCTCCTTCTGGGTGGCGAAGGTCTTCTTCTCCTGCTCGGCGATCTGGCGGTCGGTGACCGTCTTGGTGAGTTCGGCCGGCAGCACCACGTCGGCGATGAGGGTGTCCTTGGAGTCGATGTGGTGGACCCGCAGCACGGCGTCGATGTGCTCCTTGGCCTTGTCCTGCAGTTCCTTGCGCTGGGTGTACAGATCGAGGGCCTTGATGTACTGCGCGGCATTGCGGAAGTGGGAGCTGATGGCCGGTTCCAGCACCTGGGAGATCATGTTCCGTACGGAGCCCAGGTTGGCGATGACCTTGGAGGCGTTCTTGATGGGGATGTGGATGATGACGCTCACATCCATGTTCACGTTGAAGGCGTCCGCGGTGCGCAGGGTGATGGTCTTCAGGTTGGAGTCCAGCTCGTGGGCGCTGGAGCGGGTGTCAGCCCAGTTCAGCAGGATCTGGGTGGTGGGCACGATGTCAACCTTGCAGATCTTGGTGTTCAGGGGGTGCTTGCCCGGCTGGAGGGGCTCGGCCCAGATGCCTTTGCTGCCGTTGGCCACAATCTTGGCGTTCACGGCATCATCCGTGAGATCAGCGCCATCGGCGCCCACATAGCTCGTCACGACACCGCAGCTGCCGATGCCCACCTGGATCATGTCCACCTTCTCGATGGTGGCGAACCAAGGGTTGATGGCATAGTTGCCGGCGCGGAGAACAGGGATCTGCAGACCCTTCTGGCCGCCGGCCTTGAGGAAGGCGTCGGCGTCCTGGAAATTGTCATGGATGCCAAGGGGCAGTTCCTCCGCCGCGATCTTGGAGGAATCCACGATGGGTTTGCCTTCGTTGATCGTCACGATGCCCACCTGGTCCGCCTCGATGTGGGTCCAGTCCGCGATTTCGATGACCCGGAAGAGCATGGGATTCAGCCGGTAGATGCCAGGCATGAGGACGTCCAGCTGGCGGCCCTTCTCGCCGCCGTTGCGGATGAAGGCTTCGCCGTCGAAGAAGTTGCTGTGCCCGGTGACCCGCGCAGCCAGCAGGCGTCCTTCCGGGATCCGGGCGCCGTCCGTGGCCTCGATGAGGCCGATCTTCCCGCCGGGAATCTTCGTGATGGGCATCTTCTGGACCCGGAACATGATCGTGTTGATGCGGTAGTAGCCCGGGGGCAGGAACTGGATCTGGGGCCCCTTCTGGCCGCCGTTCCTCAGGAAGGCCTCCGCGTTCTGGAAACTGTCACACTCCACCGGCGAGCCAAAGTTGCCACCTTCGCGGGCCACCCGCTTGCCGTCGATGGACTCCACGTAGCCCACCTCGCTGTCCTCGATCATGATCGCGGGGACTTCGTTCACCTCGAAAAGGTGGGGATTGATCTTGTATTCCCCTTCCGGAAGGATGGCCAGCTGGGGCCCCTTCTCGCCGCCATTGCTCAGGAAAGCCTCGCCGTCCTGGAAGAGATCGCAGTCCACGGCCTTGGCCATGAAGCTGCCCGAAGGAATGGGAGCACCGGTGATGGCGCGGACCACGCCCACCATGTTCTTGTGGATGACACAGAAATCCCGCTTGGAGACCTTGTAGATGAAGGGGAGCAGGAGATGGAACCCGGGACCCAGGACGCGGGCCTGGACGCCCACCTCGTGGCGCAGGGCGACCGTTCGGCCGTCGGGCATCTGCCTGCCGAACCACCGTCGCTCGAGCACGATGATCTGATCGCCCCGGGCGATGGTGAAGGACTTCAGGAGCACGACCAGGGCCAAGACAGCGCCGATGAGCGCAGGCCAGGAGGCGGGGAGCTGGATGAGCTGGAGATCCACGTTGAATCCTTTCTCGAGGTGGACGGATGTGTTCAACCCACCTCACCAAAGAAAAGATTCATTGTCCAGGATGGATGCCCGCCCGAATCCGGTGACCGCTGAAGGGTCCCCAGCCCAGGGCCGACCGGACAACCGATCAGGCACGCCCTATCGCCCCTCCAGCCACCCGGGCAGGAACCCAACGTGCTCGAGGGTCGCAAAGCTGGCGGGGCCCACGTCTTCAACCTGCTCGTGGATCCAGGTGGTGGCATAGGGGATGTGCACGGCCTGGGCGCCGAGGGCCACCACGGGCAGGATGTCCGACTTCACGGAGTTGCCCACCATGAGGAACTCCGTCGGGTCGAGGTCCCGTCGCGCGAGGATGCCGCGATAGGCCGCCTCGTCCTTCTCGCTGACCACCTCGAGACCGGCGAAGAAGGAGCCCAGCCCCGAGCGGGCCAGCTTCGACTCCTGGTCCAGGAGATCCCCCTTGGTGATCACCAGCAGCCGGTAGCGGCCCTGCAGCGCCTCCAGGGTCTCCCGCACCTGGGGCAGCGGTTCCACCGGATGGGCGAGCATCTCCTTGCCCAGGTCCAGGATCCGCTGGATCTCGGAGCCCGAGACACGGCCTTCGGTGAGCTCCACGGCCGTCTCGATCATGGAGAGTACGAAGCTCTTGATGCCATAGCCGAAGTGCGCGAGGTTGCGCATCTCCGCGGCGAAGAGGCGCTCCTGGATCCAGGCTTCGTCGTGGCAGGGCGCCAGCAGGCGCTGGAACCACTGCTCGGCCTCCCGGTAGTACGTCTCGTTGTGCCACAGGGTGTCGTCGGCATCGAAGGCGATGGTGCGGATCATGGCGTTCCTTCCCCGCCCGCTCTCGAGCAGCTGGGACTCCAGCTTACTCGGCCTTCCGGGCCCCGTCCGTCA
>CAYZND010000159.1:1098-7843 GCA_964479495.1 uncultured Mesoterricola sp. | reverse complement strand
AGGCCTGGGGCTGGCCATCACCGCCTGGATCGCCCAGTCCCACGGTGGAACGATACGCGCCCCCAACCGGGCGGATGTCGAGGACTGCTTCACGGTGGAGCTGCCCCGGCCCGGCATGGAGGAGCGCGCTTGAGCTCAGAGGCGAATCCTTCGCGAACGGTTCTAAGGTCCCGCTAAGGATTCCCCCCACGCGAACGCATCCAAGGGGATGAGGCCGGAGAGTGCTCCCGGCCGGCCGAGGAGGCATCCCATGGCTCTTGTTCCCTATCGCCCGCTCCTGCTGAGTGTCATGGCCCTGGACTTCCTGGGGGCGGCGACGTTCAAGCTGGATCTCCAGCCCGCGGACTGGTCCCTGGCCCCGGGCCTGGTCACCTCGGCCTGGACCTATGGCGGGACCGTTCCCGGACCGATGGTCAAGGTGGCTCCGGGGGAGCGCGTCGTCATCGAGGGCACCAACAGGCTTCCCGTGGCCACCAACATCCACTGGCACGGGCTGGAGATCCCCAACGACCAGGACGGTCCCGCCCGGACCATCCAGCCAGGGGCCTCGTTCCGCTACGAGTTCACGGTCCCGGGCCCCGGCACGTACTGGTTCCACAGCCACTACCGGCCCGTGCTGGAGCAGGTGGACCGCGGCCTCTACGGCGCCTTCGTCATCGCGGCTCCGGAGGATGCGAAATACTCCGGCGACGATGTCCTGGTCCTGGACGACTGGTACCTCGACGCCCAGGGGAAGCGGCTTCCCGGCTCCGCCAGCGGGATGATGGAGCGCCTGGGCAACCACGAGACCGTGAACGGTAAGACCGGCAAGGCCATCCCCGCCCTGACCTGGACCGCGGGCGAGCTGCACAAGCTGCGCTTCGTCAATGCTTCCACGGCCGCCGTGCACACCCTCTCCATCTCGGGCCACCGCTTCCGCGTGACCCACCTGGACGGGCATCCGCTCAGCGAACCGTACGATGCGGATTCCATCACCCTCTCCCCCGGCGAGCGCATCGATGTGGAGGTGACCGCCACCGGGAAGCCCGGAGAGACCTACGAGATGTTCAGCGGACACCCCGAGCTGGGGCTGGTCATCCCCATCACCTACAGGCCCGGTTCCGTCGCGCCCGTGGCCTCGCCCTTCATACCCCCCAAGCCCCACGGCTTCGAGGGCATCGAGAAGGCCGGGCCGGACTACACCCTGGAGCTCGATTCGGGCATGGCGGGCGGGCTGATGAGCGGCGGAATGATAAGCGGAGGCATGATGGGCGGCGGGATGATGCAGGGCGGGATGATGGGCCAGGGCGGCATGATGCCCAGCGCGTCCATGATGCGCTGGACCATCAATGGCGCGTCCTATCCCGACACGAAGCCCCTCGTCGCGAAGCTGGGCCGCGTAACGAAGGTGCGCCTGGTGAACAAGGACACCCGGATGATGCACCCCATGGACCACCCCATCCATCTCCACGGCACCGCCTTCCAGGTGGTCTCCATCAATGGCCGCAGGCCGCCCCGCGAGATGTGGAAGGACACCTACAACGTGCCCGCCGGGGGCTATGTGGACATCGCCTTCCGCTACGTGAATCCCGGCGACTGGATGCTCCACTGCCACATCCTAGACCACGAGGACGGCGGCATGATGACAGTACTGAAGGTTCAGTGAGCCGGCTTCAGGGCCGATTCGTTGGATGGTCCTGGAGGTGTCATGCTCGTGGGGGTGCCGACCGCCTCTGAAGGATTGCCCCATGACCTCACGCCTCGAGCAGCAGATCTCGTTCCTGGTGGAGATCGACAAGGTGAAGCAGATCTTCCGCCGCACGCGGCTCTTCGATCACTCCCGCTATGAGAATGACGCCGAGCATGCCTGGCACCTGGCGATGATGGCCATCGTCCTGGCGGAGCATGCCAACGAGCCCGGCCTCGATGTGGCCAAGGTGGTGAAGATGGTGCTCCTCCACGACCTGGTGGAAATCGATACGGGGGACCTGTTCCTGTACGATGCGGCGGAACAGGCGCGGAAGGTGGAGGCCGAGCCCCTCGCCGCCCGGCGCATCTTCGGCCTGCTGCCGGAGGACCAGCGCGAGGCCTTCCTGGCCCTGTGGGAGGAGTTCGAGGCCCGGCAGACCCCCGAGGCCAAGTTCGCCGCCGCCCTGGACCGGATGGCGCCCATCCTGCAGAACCACCGGGACGAAGGCCACTCCTGGCAGAAGCACGGCGTCACCGCGGACCGGGTCCATGCCGCCGTGAAGCACATCGGGGAAGGCTCCTCGGCGCTCTGGGACTACACCCAGGCCCTGCTGGAGGACGCCATCAAACAGGGGTGGCTCAGGCGTTGATCCAGGCCAGGGCCACGGGCTCCGGATGCCCCGACCGAACGACCACCGTGGTGGCCCCGGTGCTGCCGTCGGCACGTCGCCGGCTGCCCCACAGCACCCCCAGCTCTCCATCCCGGGAGGCATGCAGGCCGGTGGGACGGTCCCCCGTCTCGCCCAGGTCCGCGCCCAGCAGGAGCGCCCCCTCAGGCTTCGGCCAACGGCCCTCCTTCAGGCATGCGCTCAAGAAAGCCGCCAGATCCGAACGGCCACCGGAATCCGGGGTCCCCGTGAGCCGCCGCAGCTCGCCGTCGAGGGCCGGGAACTCCGCGCCCTTGGCGCCGAAGTCCAGGACCAGCTCCAGGTGGCCGGACTCCAGATGCCGCCGCCACACGGAGAAATAGACGCCCCGGCTCTTCTCCTGCCCGGCATGGTCCAGGAACCGGTAGGGCCCGGAGGTGAAGGCCAGGGTCCCGTCCGCGGAGGCCGCCACCACGGCCGGATCCCACATCAGACGGCCCGGGAAGTCCTTGGGCAGGGCCTCGTAGGCGGAACGGCCCGGCTCGGGACCCTCCCCCAGGATGAGCGCGTCCTCCGCCAGCACGGCGAGGAAGGCCGCGCGGATGCCATCGTAGGCCGCCCGGATGGCGAAGCTGCGCTCGGCGGAGACCGCCTCGTCCTCGAACCGCTCGCGCGCCTCCCGCCAGGCCGCATCGTTCACAGACGTAGAGGACCGTTTCATGGCTTCGCGTGCTCCGGGGGATTCTGATCCGTAGCTTAACCGTTTCCGTCAGCCTGCCGGTACGAATCGGGGCTCCCTTCAGGAGGGGGCGCCCTCCTGCTTGATCTCCTGGAGCACCACGCTGATGGAGCCGATCATCACCTTGCTCTTCATGAGCACGGGGATGCGGCGCAGGTCATCCGTGAGCCAGATGACCAGCCGCCCCTTGTTGCGGAAGATGCCGCCCGCCTTGAGGATGGGCTCGATCATCACGCAGTTGAAGGTGCCCGCGGGCGTGGTGACGGTCTGCCGGCCCAGGACCTTCACCTCGAGCTTCTGGGTGACCTTGCTGGCGTGGTAGTCGAAGCTGAAGCTGCCGCCGATGGGCAGGGCGTGGTAGCGCGTGAAGTAGAAGGCCGAGAGCGCATCCTGCACCCCGGAGGGGATGGGGTACATCTTCCCGTTGTGGTAGCGGGCCACCTTGGCTTCCGGGTCGAAGGTGATGGTGTTCTGGGTGGTGTGGCGGCCTTCCACGCGGTCTTCACTGTAGTGGTGGCTGTAGTGCTCGCGCGGGTCCCACAGGGACTCGATGGAGTTGCGGACCTTGTACATCGAGTCGAAGAAGCCCGTGGACTGGGCCAGGGCCAGCAGGCGCCAGTTCGTCTTGCCGTTCCGGTCCGCCACTTCGGATACCTGCAGGGAGGCTGTCCCCGCCTGGATGAAGCCGTACTTGATCCGGAAGTTCAGGGTCTCGCCCTTCGTGAAGGGGGACGGCGAAGCCGGCAGGGTCTCCTTCACGGCGGAGGGCTGGCTGGGCAGGCTCGGGGGCAGGGACTCATCCTGGGCGTGGACGCACAGCGAGACCAACCCCATCACGAGGGTGGCCGTGATCTTTCGCGGGAACCGGAACATCCGCAACCCAAGGGATGAACCCGTCCGTGGGACAGCCGAGGAGGTGAGGGTCATCCTGCCAATCTCCGATGAATCCTCGAGTTTACTGCAACCCAGTGCCTCGACCGGAGAAACCTCCGATCGGGCAGTGCAGCACTCCACGGGCATTCCGGACAGCCGGCCAGATGCTACATCACCTTCTCGATCCGGATGCTGTCGATGTGTCCTGGATACTGGCGCTTCTGAAGGCCGTCCACGGACAGTCGGAATTGAACACGACGGTCCCGGGCGATGAAGGCGGTTTCAAATCCCCCCAGGGTGGGACCGAAGGTGGTCTGCTGATTCATGTATTGCAGCACCCATCTGGGCTTATCGCCGGGTCCACCCGGATCTCCAGCCGGTTCGCCGTCCACGAGAAGGAGGTAGGCCGATCCAGGCGTCGTTGCGACCGTCACGTCCATGTAACAACCTTCGCGGCTCAAGTGGATCCGCGCAGTGCCTTCCTCGTGGGTCTCTACCTGGTCGATGTTCACAGCGTTCATCCAGCCCCGGTGTTCGATGACCATGCGCGCCCCGCTCAAGGTCACCAGCGGTTCCACGATGGGTGTGGCGCCGGACCACGTGATCCCCGCGATCCGAAGGCTCTCCTTGGCCTGCTGCTGCGCCTCGGGCGAAGGCTCATCAGAGGGCGCCTGCAGTGCGCGCGTCAATGCCTTGGGGCGGACCGTTGCCCATTTGGGGGTCTGCAGAACGTCACCGTTCACCTCGCCCAGGAAGGTCATCGGGGGCTTCACGGGCTTGGAATGCTAAGCCATGATCCCAGGACCGAAAAGGAACGGGATGGAAACGAGGAAGCCAACGGAGGTCCGGCGCATGAAGACTCCCTCGCTGAGGATACGGCTGGATTTCTTATACGCCAGCTCCTGGACGTCGAGACACGCTCAGAGCGGACCGGCTTCACCTGCGATGTGAAAAAGCAAACACCCATCCCGGATCCTGAGACTCGTGCTTCCGCTCACGCCTCTTCCCACGTAGCATAGGTCCGTTTGTACCGACGCCGGGCCCGCACCTTCGCGGGCCTCGCCATGACAAAGGGGGGTGGAATGGCCACGAACGTCCAGCGGGAGATCATCCAGGTGGAGGAGAAGGTGCCGATCCTGAAGGGCATCCCCCTCAGCCTCCAGCACCTCTTCGCCATGTTCGGCGCGTCGATCCTGGTGCCGATCCTCTTCAACACCTGGGCGGGCAAGGTGGTGGTGGATCCCGCGCTGGTGCTGCTCATGAACGGCATCGGCACCCTGATCTACCTCTTCATCTGCCGAGGGAAGGCCCCGGCTTTCCTCGGCTCCAGCTTCGCCTTCCTGTCCCCCACCGCCGTCTGCATCGCCACCGCCACCAAGGCGGGCCTTGATCCCCAGATCGGCTTCGCCAAGGCCGTGGGCGGCTTCGTCATCGCGGGCCTGGCCTTCTCCATTGTCGCCTTCATCATCCGCTTCGCGGGCCGCCGCTGGATCTCCATCGTGCTGCCCCCGGCCGCCATGGGTCCCATCGTGGCTCTCATCGGCCTGGAGCTCGCCCCCGTGGCCGTGGGCATGTCCTTCTACAAGGATGCCAACATGGGCTCCGGCGTCATCATCGGCACCAATGTGGTGCTCTCCCTCTTCACCCTCGGCGTGGTGATCCTGGGCTCCGTGGTCTTCCGCAAGTTCTGGGCGGCCATCCCCGTGCTCATCGGCGTCCTCGCCGGCTACCTGCTCGCCATCCTGATGGGCGCCGTGAACTTCGACGCCGTCACCACGGCCTCCTTCCTCACCGTGCCCAAGCCCGTGTGGCCCATCTTCGACTGGGCCTCCATCCTCATCGTGCTGCCCGCCGCCCTGGTCGTCATCTCCGAGCACATCGGACATCTCTTCGTCACCAGCAACATCGTGGGCCGCCCCCTGCTGAAGGACCCGGGCCTGCACAACTCCCTGCTGGGCGACGGCCTCTCCACCATGCTCTCGGGCCTCACGGGCTCCTGCCCCACCACCACGTACGGCGAGAACATGGGCGTCATGGCCATCACCCGGGTCTACTCCGTGTGGGTCATCGGCGGCGCCGCCGTCATCTCCATCTTCATCGCCTTCTTCGGCCACGTGAGCGGCGCCATCCGCACGCTCCCCACCCCCGTCATCGGCGGCATCAGCATGATGCTCTTCGGTGTCATCGCCGCCAGCGGCCTGCGCATGCTCATCGAGTCCAAGGTGGACTACTCGAAGTCCCGCAACCTGCTGCTCTCCGCCGTGGTCTTCGTGGTGGGCATCTCCGGCGTCGCCATCAAGCTTGGCAACACCGAACTGAAGGGCATGGTGCTGGCCACCCTCGTCGGCATCATCCTGAGCCTCGCCTTCTACACCCTGGAGCGCCTGGGCTGGACCAACGAGGAGCCGGACGTCATCCACGACGAAGGCACGTACTGATCGAAAGCCCCCGAAAGGGGGCTTCGTTCTGTTCAGGGCCGGGCAGTTTGTCGTGTCATTCGATCGTTCACGCCCCGGGGATCAGCCGCTCGTAGTCCTCCACCGTTCCGCCATCCAGGCAGCACTGGATGATCCGCTGGCCCAGGGGATCCAGGTCCGGTCCCTGGAACTCCGCAAGGCACTGGTGGAAGAACGCCTTCAGCATTTCCGCCCCGGCGTCGTAGGCGACCTCGCCCACCTCCGGCTGGGTCTCCACCTGCAGGAACCAGAGGGAGATCATGCGCCCTTCCACCTGCAGCTGCTTCAGCGTGTGGCCCAGCAGGGGGCAGCGCGCGGGCTTCAGCTGGTCGGGCCGGAATCTCGCCGCCCCGCGGCGGGCG
>CAYZND010000159.1:0-1088 GCA_964479495.1 uncultured Mesoterricola sp. | reverse complement strand
GGTCCGCCCCGACGCTTACACGGAACACGACTTGCCGCCCCGCGGCGGGCGAGGTATTCCCGGGCGATCCACTGGGGCATGAAGCTGACCCGCCATGCACCGACATGCTGGTTCGGGCAGAGGATGTGCCGCGTGCGCGGATGGTTGACGAACTGGTGCAGCAGCAGGTTCGCCTGATCCACGCGGCGCCCCGTCGCGAAGGGCCAGTAGGAGCCGACCCCTTCGGTCGTCATGCCTTCGCTGTCCATGATGCTCGGATTGTCGTGGCCGCGGGGCGACACGAGCCGCCACAGCCATGCAAGCGCAGGGGGCAGGATGTGGAAGAGGCCGAGGATTCCGTAGGAGGGATTCTCTTTGGTGCAGGGAGGGGTGCGCACGCCGAAGCTCCGGATGTCCACCGCCACGCCGCCCTCGACCACACCGGGGAAGACCTTCCGGGGGATGATGACGCGGGGGTTCGGACACGGCTTGCCAGGCTTGTCCTGGATGTGTTCCCAGACCATGGCACGGCTGCCGGGGACGGCGTCCACGTTCAGGAACAGCAGCGGCGTCGGAGGTTCGGCACAGAGCTGTTCAAGGTGGACATCGGTGCCGTAGTGGTCGAGGTGGTTGACCCGCACGAACCAGGCATTCTCCGCGTCGGTCACCACCAGCTTACCTTGGCCCTCCTGCAGCGAGGGGTGGCACAGCGCCATGTCATCGGTCACGGCATGGAGTTCGCAGCTTCGCGGGATCTCGAGGAACCGCCGCTCGCGGGTGACGAGGTTCTCCCCCAGCAGCAGCCGGCCATCCGGTTCCCGGTGGGCCTGTTCGAGCATCTCGCTCTTGCCGCCCCCGCTGGCCCCCTCGTGCATGATGCTGACCACGTTGTCGTAAGGGGTGATGACCTGCACCGTGGAGCAGTGCGCGGTGACCCAGCCCTCCCGCTCTCCGAGGCCGAGCAGCACGCCGTAGATGCCCTTCTTCGCGCTCGGACCGGGATACAGGTTGTAGGCGAAGAGCTCGTGCAGCCCGTCCTGCCGGTTGTGCACGACGACCTGCAGGCCCTTGAAGTGTGTGTGGCGGAACACCGGCGCCACGTAGATGAC
>CAYZND010000158.1:0-7860 GCA_964479495.1 uncultured Mesoterricola sp. | reverse complement strand
CCTGCCAGGTCTTGTTGTCGGCCGACACGAGCACCTGCAGGGTGCGCGCACGCTCGGAGCAGCAGTCGAGGCGGTTGAACACCCGGATCTCGGCGATTGCCGCGAGGCTACCCAGGTCGATCTGCCACCACGGGTTCCGTTCCTTCTCCGTATGGAACCCGAAGGACCCGTTCTTCACCCCGTCGAGGGCGCCGAGCGCATCGTTGGCGCGCGACCACTGGGAGGTGCTGCTCTGGGTGGCTGGCTTGTCCTTGGAGATGAGGGCAGGACCCGCCTGGGCGGAAGGAGCCGCCTGGGCTGTGGGGACCGCCGGGGTTGCAGCCGCGGCAGGCGCAGACCCCTTCTCCAGCACGTAGGCGTAGATGACCTTGCGATAGGCTGACTGCCCGTTGGTGGCGTGGGCGGTGATCCAGATCTTTCCGGCGCCTGCGTCGGGCACTGTCCATTCGCCGCTCGGGTTGGCCCGCTGCCTGCCATTGCACGTGACTTCTGCGCTGAGGATGGGGTCGGGATTGAAACCCAGCACACCGCGGTGGCCTTCCATGCGAAGGGTGTGCCCGCCGTTGAGCTGATTCATTCCGTTGCGCTGCACTTCGTGCGTGGCCGTGAACGATATGCGGGCGCCAGGCGCGAGGGTGGCCGGCGGCTGGGTCCATGTGGCCCTGCTCTCGAAGATGCCGCCCCACTGCACATGGAAGAAGTTGTTCTCGGTCTGCATGACAAAGCCGGTTCCCGAGTCCTCGATCTTGAACTTCACATCGTTAGGCGCGGCAGGGCGTCCCTCCCGCGTGGTTTCCGCCAGCCGCCAGTAGTCGGCGAAGGCTGCGGTGCTGGCCAGGGCGGCGAGCAGGAACGGCAGGATCTTGGGCATGACCGGCTCCATCGGATGGGGGACTGCTGTTTCGCCAGAGGCGCATGGCTTGCGCTGCGGACACTATACCGAGTCTTTCCATGCGCTGATCCGTCGCAGGTCCCCCTGCGCCCTAAAGCACCTGCCCCACCAGCCGGTCCATGCGGGAGCGGGTCAGGCGCTTGAGCAGTCGCTGGGCGGGAGCGGGGTAGTCCTCCGGGATCTCCAGCTCCTCGTACGAGGCCAGGCGGCGTGTGTGGGCCAGGATCATCGCCAGCTCGCGCTGGTGCTGATCGACCAGGTGCCGGTGAGGGTCATGGATCAGCAGGCCGTTCTCCAGGTCCAGTCGCCAGGCCCGTGGGTTCAGGTTGTTGCCCGTGAGGAGGGACCGCGTTCCATCCACCCAGAGTCCTTTGAGGTGGAAGGTGTTATCACCGTCCTTCCAGAGGCGGATCTCGAGCAGGCCGCTGTCGATGGCCCGCCGGTGGGCCTTGCAGTAGCGCCGAAGGTTGGTCTCGTAGAGGTAGGGGAGCACGCCGATGGTCTTGAAGGGCTCGTCGGGGGAAAGGTAGAAGTCGTTGGCGGTCTTGTCGCCAAGGACGATGGTCGTGCGGCATCCGGCCTTGAGCCGCTCCCGGAGCACGCGTTTCAGCGATCCCGGGAGGTTGAAGTACGGCGTGAACAGGACGATCGTTTCCCGGGCCTCCCGCACAAGCTCGAGGATCGCTGCGTTGAGCTCATTGCCGGACCGCCCGAGCCCCAGCAGGGGGGTGATCCCGATGTCGGAGGCCCCGGGCCGACCGGGGGCGAACGCGTAGCGTGCCTGCTTGAGCCGCCGGCGGAATCGGGCGATGGCCTTGCCGAGTTCCGACTTTCCGGGCCCCGGCTTGCCATCGAAGGTGCGCACCGCCTCCTCCGGCAGGAAGACCTCCGTCATGAGCTCCGCCAGGCTGTCGGCCAGGGCGCGGCTCTGGATCAGGTGGTAGCGGTCGAGACGGTACCGGTCGTTCTGCTGAAGGTAGACCTCGTTGAGGCTGGCGCCGCTGTAAAGGACGCAATCATCGAGCACGAAGCCCTTGAGGTGCATGACGCCCATCAGCTCCCGGGTCTGCACGGGCACGCCCATGACGGGGATGCCGGGGCCGAGCCGCTTGGCCAGGTCGCGGTAGAGGGCTGCATTGCCTGCGCTCCGGACCTTCCCGATGAGCCCCCGCTGGGCCCGGTGCCAGTCCACAAAGACGGCCACCTGGAGTTCTGGCCGGGCCGCCTTGGCCGCGTGGAGGGCCGCCAGCACCGCCCGGCCTGCCTCATCATCCTGGAGGTAGAGGGCCGACAGCAGGATCCGGGTCCGGGCCTGGGCAATCAGATCGAACAGCTTGAGGCGATAGGCCGTCGGGCCCAGGAGGGTCTCGAAGGCCGAGGCCGGAACAGGGATGCAGGACAGGTTCCCGAGGTCCGGCCGGGCGGGGCGCCGGAACGGCAGCATGGAGACGGCGAGCCTCCTGGCTTTGGAAAGCGAGACGCGTGGCATGGGCGCGATTATAGCGGGGCCGGCCGAGGGGCGCTGGAATCCTATCCTTCGGTGGACAGCTGACCCGTCCGCTCCAGCGTCAGCAGGAGGCGCTTGCGCCAGAGGCCTCCGCCATAGCCGCAGAGCCCGCCACTCTTGTCCAGGACCCGGTGGCAGGGGATGAGGATGGAGACCCGGTTCAGGCCATTGGCGTGTCCGACGGCACGGACGGCGGCGGGATGGCCGATGCGTTCCGCCAGGGCCTCGTAGGTGGTCGTCCCGCCGTGGGGGATCTGCCTCAGCGCCTGCCAGACCGCTTCCTGGAAGGGCGTGCCCGGCGTGTGCAGAGGCACGGTGAAGTCACGCAAGCTCCCGGCGAAGTAGCGCTCCAGCTCGGCCCGGAGGTGGCGCAGGTGGGGATGATCGCCCGGCACGAGGGCCAGCTTCAGGCGGCGGGAGAGCGTCTGCAGCTGCACCTGCAGCATGCGCCGGTCCGAGAACTCCAGCAGGCACAGCCCCTGGTCGGTGGCGGCCGCCACCATGGGACCCAGGGCCGTGGGGAGGTGCGCCATGACGATGGCGTCCTGGCCGCTGGCCTTCCCGGGCGGGACGCCGAAGAGGCGGCTGAAGGCATCCCGGAAGCCGCTGTGGGACTCGAAGCCATGCTCGAAGACCACCTCGTCCAGGTCGGATCCCTCGCGCAGCTTCGCGAAGGCCTGCCCCAGGCGCAAGGCCCGGCACCAGCCCGCGAAGGTCAGCCCGTACGTCTTCAGGAACCAGCGCCGCACGGTCTCCGGAGTGAGCCCGCGCGCCCGCAGGTCCATGGCGCTCCAGCGCCGCTGGGGCTCCGCCTGCACGGCCGCCCTCAGCTCGGCGGCCCAGGGGGGAGCCGTTCCCGCCGGTTCCATGGGCTTGCAGCGCTTGCAGGGACGGTAGCCGGCGAACAGTGCATCCCGCACGGAGTGGCAATACTCCACGTTCTGGGGCAGGGGCTTCCGGGCCGGGCAGGAGGGCCTGCAGAAGATGCCGGTGGTGCGCACCCCCACCACGAAGAGGCCGTCGTAGCTGGCATCTCCGGCATAGAAGGCGCGCTCCATTTCCGCTCGGGTCGGGGTCGGTTCCATGTCCCCACGATAGGCACCGGACAGGGGGCGCTCCACCGGAAAAGCGACAGGAATGTGACTGGCGGCCAAACAGATTCATTGAAGAAGATATAGCCACGAAGTCACACGAAGGCCCGCTCCGCGGGCACACGAAGTTCATTTGCGGCATGGTTATCGCGGAACGTGGCCATCCAGCCTGCGGCCCCAGCCGCGTTGCGGCTGGTTTCCTGTGCAGCGTGCCGGGCGGCTTTTCGAAGGGCCGTCCGGCACGCCGTGCAGGAAAGGATGGCCTTGGTGGGGCGGAGTCCCTTCGTGTGTCTTCGTGACCGCCCGCAGGGCGGCTTCGTGTAGGCTTGCGTCGCAAGCCCTTCGTGGCTCAATTGCTTTTCCTCACTCCGAGCTGAACGCTGTGGGCAGTTAGAACCTGTATGTTCATGGATAGGAGGGTTCCCGTGGCGACGTTCGGCTGCCTGGCGCGGTACTTCAGGTCCTTGGAGTCCGAAGTGGCCTTCGCCCGGGCGAACGGTTTTGCCTTCCTGCAGCTCTGGTATGACCACCGGGGACTGTGCCTGGATGGCTCAAGCCCGGTAGATCTGGTCCGAATCCGGAACGCCGGGATGCCGACGATCATTCACGCAGTCATGGAACTGCAGGCCCTCGAGGCAGGCGCGGCGGACCTGCTCGACACGGTGCAGGCCCTGGATCACCGCGAGCTGATCATCCACCCCGTTTGCCAGGAGGAACCGATCACCGCCGCGGCGACGGGCCGCCTGAGCGCGGCCATGGGCCGTCTCCTGGCCACGCTGCGCCCGCGGGGTGTGACGGTCTTCCTGGAGAACAACAGCCGCCTGGACCCCATCTTCCAGACCGTGGAGGACGTGGATCGCGTGCTCGGGGAGAACCCGGACCTGGAGTTCCTCCTGGACGTCGCCCACATGGACGATCTGGACCACCTCCGCCGGCTGGTGGCCATCAAGCGTCCGCGCCTGCTCCACGTGGCGGATCGCCGCCAGGCGACGGTCCACGAGCACCTGCCCATCGGGGAAGGGGACATCGACTTCGGGTACGTGTTCCGGGAGATCCTGCCGGACTACCGCGACCGCATCATCCTGGAGGTCGTGCAGGGCGACGAGGCGATTGTCGCGTCCAGGACCCGGCTCGAAGGCCTGCTGGAGTCCTGAGGGCGGCGGAGACCCGCCGGATCTGTTTCCGGCCGGACCCCCATTTGTTGCGGTCCGGACACAGAGGCCGCCCAGCATGGATGAGAGTCCCACCTGCCTCCAAAGGAGCGTTCCATGCGCATGTTCCGGCCTATCGCCCGCGTCTGCAGTCTGCTGGTCATGATCGCCTCCGGGGCGGCCTGTGTCGCGGAGACGACGCTGACGGTCTACACCGCCCTGGAAGCGGACCAGGTCAAGGCCTACCAGGCGGCTTTCGAGACGGCCAATCCCGACGTGAAGATCAAGTTCGTGCGCGACTCCACCGGCATCGTCACCGCCAAGCTCCTGGCGGAGAAGGCCGCTCCCCAGGCCGATGTGGTGATGGGCCTGGCGGCCTCCTCCCTCCTGGTGCTGGAGAAGGAGGGCATGCTCCAGCCCTACGCCCCCAAGGGCGTCGAGAAGCTCAGCAAGCGCTACGTCAGCGCCTCCAATCCGCCCGCCTGGGTCGGCATGGACGTGTGGGGCGCCGCCATCTGCTTCAACACGGCCGAGGCCGCCAAGCTGGGGCTCGCGAAACCGGAGGGCTGGAAGGATCTGCTGAAGCCTGAGTACAAGGGCCGCATCGTGATGCCCAACCCTGCCTCCAGCGGCACGGGCTACTTCGATGTCACCTCGTGGATCGCACTCTTCGGTGAAAAGGAGGGCTGGGCCTACATGGACAAGCTCCATGAGAACATCGGCCTGTATGTGCACTCCGGTTCCAAGCCCGGCAAGATGGCCGCCGCGGGCGAGTTCCCCATCGGCATCACCTTCGAGTACCGGGCGGCCAAGCTCAAGGCCGATGGCGCGCCCATCGACCTGGTCTTCCCCAAGGAAGGCCTAGGCTGGGACCTCGAGGCCACGGCCATCATGAAGGGCACGAAGAACCTCGAGGCCGCCAAGAAGCTTGCGGACTGGTGCGCCTCCAAGGAAGCCAACGAATTCTATGAAAAGAACTTCGCCATCGTCGCCTACCCCGGCGTGGCCAAGCCCAACCCGCACATCCCCGCGAACTTCGAGCAGCTGCTGGTCAAGCAGGACCTCGCCTGGTCCGCGGCCAACCGCGAGCGCCTCCTGGCCGAGTGGACCAAGCGCTACGACGGCAAGTCCGAGAAGAAGCCCTGAGGCGGTTTCCATGACCGGGTTCCTGTCGGCGAGCGGCATCGTCAAGCGCTTCGGCTCCTTCACGGCCCTCGCCGGCGTGGACCTCCAGGTGGCCAAGGGCGAGTTCCTCTGTCTCCTGGGCCCGTCGGGCTGCGGCAAGACGACCCTCCTAAGGATCATCGCGGGGCTGGAAGCCCAGGATGCCGGTTCGGTCCACGCGAGCGGGCGCGACATCAGCCGCCTCCCCCCCGGCCAGCGGGACTTCGGCATCGTCTTCCAGAACTACGCACTCTTCCCCAACCTCACGGTGGCCGGCAACATCGGCTACGGCCTGCGCACCAGCCGTGCCCAGCGCCGGGAGCGGGTGGCGGAGCTCCTTGAGCTGATAGGGCTCCGGGGAACCGAGGCGAAGTACCCCAGTCAGCTCTCCGGAGGCCAACAGCAGCGGGTGGCCCTCGCCCGAGCCTTGGCCACCTCGCCGGGAATGCTCCTGCTGGACGAGCCCCTCTCCGCCCTGGATACCCGGGTCCGGGCGCACCTGCGCCGGGAGCTGAAGCGGCTCCAGCAGACCCTGGGCATCACCACGATCATGGTCACCCACGACCAGGAGGAGGCCCTTACGCTGGCGGACACGGTGGTGGTCATGGACCACGGAACCATCGAGCAGGTGGGGACGCCGGAGCAGGTCTACCATCACCCGGAGACCAAGTTCGTGGCCGACTTCGTGGGCCATGCCAACTGGCCTCCCGTGCTGGTCCGGGAGGACGGCCGGGTAGAGCTGGCGGGGCTGGAGATCCCGGTGAGGGAGTCCTGTCCTGCGGGCCGGGCCCAGCTCTTCTGCCGTCCCGAGGACATCCAGGTGGGCGGCCAGGCGGACCGGGGGGCGCTGATGGCCTTCGTGGAGAGCCTGGAGTTCCTGGGACCGGTCCGGCGGGCCACGCTGCGCCTGGAGCGCGCCCAGGACATCGTGCTCCACGTGGACCTGGGTTCGAAGGAGCCGAACCTGGCCGAGGGCCAGCTCGTGCCCGTCATGCTGCCCATGGAGCGCCTGAGGCTGTTCCCGGTCGAAGCGGCATGAGCCTCGGCCTCACTGCGCGATCCGCCTTCCGCTCCGGGGACGAGCGGTTCGCCCAGCTCCTGGCCTTCGGGGCGGCAGGGCTGCTCCTGCTGTTCCTGGCTTGGCCGCTGTCGGAGATCCTCTGGAAGGCTTTCCGCACGCCCGAGGGGGCCTGGGCGGGCTTCCGCGCCCTGGGCTCCATCCTCGCAGAGCCGCGCCTTCAGGACGCGGCCTGGAACAGCGTCTGGATCGCGGGGATCACGGTGCTGCTGGTGGTGCCCACGGCGCTGCTGTTTGCCTTCGCCCTCACCCACTCGCGGGTGCCCGGCAAGCCGCTCCTCAAGACCCTTGCCCTGAGTCCCCTGCTGGCTCCGTCGCTGATGCCGGCCATCTCCCTGGTGTACCTCTTCGGCAACCAGGGGCTGCTCAAGGGTTGGCTGCAGGGGGCCAGTGTTTACGGCCCCATCGGGATCGTGCTGGGGGAGGTCTTCTACACCTTCCCCCATGCCCTGCTCGTGCTGGTCACGGCCCTGGGCATCACGGACGCGCGGCTCTACGAGGCCGCGGAAGTGCTGGGGGCAAGCCGCTTCCGGCGCTTCCTCTCCGTCACCGTGCCCCACATCCGCTATGGGCTCATCGCCGCCTGCCTCATCGTGTTCACGCTGGCGGTCACGGACTTCGGGGTGCCCAAGGTGGTGGGGGGCCAGACCAATGTCCTGGCCCTGGAGGCCTACAAGCAGGTCATCGGCCAGCAGAACTTCCAGAAGGGAGCCGCCGTGGGACTCCTGCTGCTGCTCCCGGCGCTGCTGAGCTTCGGTGTGGAGCGGTGGCTGGCCCGGGGACATTCCGGCTCCATCAGCGGACGCTCCGTGGCCTACAGCGCGAAACCTAGCCTGGTCCGCGATGGCCTCTTCTGGCTCTTCTGCGCGGCGGTATGCCTCTTCCTCCTCGCCATGATCGGGACCGCCATGGCGGCCTCCTTCATGAAGCTCTGGCCCTACAACCTCAGCCCCACCCTGGCCCACTACGACTTCGAC
>CAYZND010000157.1:0-7896 GCA_964479495.1 uncultured Mesoterricola sp. | reverse complement strand
TCTCCAACCTGACGGGCTGTCGCACGGACGCCGCCCTTCAGGCGGTGGAGCGGGAATACAGCCCCAAGATCACGGCGCACGTGACACGGTTCCACCTGGATCCGGCCCTCTTCGCGCGCATCGATGCGGTGCACGAGGCGCGTCACCGCTCGGGGCTGACGCCGGTGCAGGTGCGGCTCACGGAGAAGCTGCATCTGGACTTCGTGCTGGCCGGGGCCCGGCTGACCCCCGCCGCCAAGGCCCGCGTGGCGGAGATCATGGAGGCCCTCAGCGTGAAGTGCACGGCCTTCGCCCAGGCAGTCCTGGCGGACGAGGAGGAGACCTACGTCCTGATCGAGGACGCGGCCGATCTCGCCGGGCTGGCCCCCGACCTCGTGGATGCGGCGGCGGAGGCGGCCAAGGCCCGGGGACATGAAGGCCAGTGGGCCATCACCGTGGGCCGCTCCTTCGTGGAGCCCTTCCTCACCCAGTCCACCCGCCGGGAGCTGCGGCGCAAGGTCCACGAGGCCTTCACGGCCCGGGGGGAGCTGAATCCCGCCCGGGACACCAAGCCGCTCATCCAGGAGATCCTGGCGCTGCGGGCCGAGCTGGCGAAGCTGCAGGGCTACGCCACCTATGCCGACCATGCCCTGGTGAACCGGATGGCGAGGACCCCCGCCGCCGTGGCCGGGCTGCTGGAGCGGGTCTGGACACCGGCCGTGGCCCGGGCGGCGGAGGAGGAAAAGGCCCTCTCCGCCCTGGCCCGGGAAGCCGACGGCCTCGGGACGCTGGAGGCCTGGGACTGGCTGCACTACGCCGACCGCGTGCGGGTCCGGGACTACCAGCTGGACGAGGCGGAGATCAAGCCGTACTTCAGCCTGGACGCGATGCTGGCAGCCATGTTCTGGGCCGCGGGGCGGCTGTTCGGCGTCGACTTCGTGCCCGTGGGGGGCGTGCCCCTCTACCACCCGGACGTGAAGCTCTACGAGGTCCGGCGGAAGTCCGACGGAGGGCTGCAGGGAGTCTTCCTCTCGGACAACTACGCCCGCACCGGCAAGCAGTCCGGCGCCTGGATGAGCAACTACCGGGAGCAGCGCGCCGGGGTCATCCCCATCGTGGCCAACCACAACAACTTCACCCCGGGCAAGCCCGGCGAGCCCGTGCTCATCAGCTTCGACGACGCCTCCACGCTCTTCCACGAGTTCGGCCACGGCCTCCACGGGCTCCTCAGCCAGGTGGATTACCAGGGACTGTCCGGGACCAACGTGCTGCGGGACTTCGTGGAGCTGCCCAGCCAGCTCTTCGAGCACTGGGCCCTGGTGCCGGAGGTGCTGGAGCGCTTCGCCCGCCACCACGTCACCGGCGAGCCGATCCCCGCGGCCCTCGTGGAGAAGATCCGCAAGACCCAGACCTTCAACATGGGCTGGGAGACGGTCCAGTACCTGGGTCCCGCCCTCCTGGACATGAAGCTCCACGCCCTCACGGACCTGGAGGGCTTCGAGGCCGGGCGCTTCGAGCGGGAGGCCTGCCGCGAACTGGGCGTGCCAGCCGTGGTGGGCCTGCGCCACCGGCTGCCCCACTTCCAGCACCTCTTCACGGGTGACAGCTACGCCGCCGGCTACTACGTCTACCTGTGGGCCGAGGTGCTGGAGGCGGACGTCTTCGCCGCCTTCGAGGAGAAGGGCGATCCCTTCGACCCCGAGCTGGCGCGGAAGCTCCTGGAACACATCTACGCCGCCGGAAACTCCATCGACCCCGCCGATGCCTTCCGCGCCTTCCGGGGCCGGGATCCCGAGATCAATCCCTTGCTCAAGCAGCGGGGGCTGGGCACCGTACGCTGAGAAGGAAGGAGGAAGCCAAGGGGCTTCACGGAGTCGGCGTTCAGGCCTCGTCCGCACTGGGGCCGTACAGCGACGGCACCGGGATGTCCAGCATCCGGAGGTACACGGTGAGCTGGGCGCGATGGTGGATGAGGTGGTTCAGCACGAAGCCGCGGATCACGGCAATGCGCGGCAGGGTGAGCAGCACCTGGCCTTCGTTCTTCAGGCTCCAGGCCACCTGGTAGTCCGCGTCCGAGGCCTGGATCAGGGCCTCCCGGGCGGCGACCACCCCCTCGTCCAGGATGCGGAGCATGCCCTCGACGGTGGCGCTCGGCTTGGGCATCTTGGCCTGGTTCTCGGGCAGGGAGAAGTCCAGCTCCACGGCGGTCATGGTGCTGACGGTCCAGCTGGGGATCGAGGCCAGGTGGTTGGCGAGCTCGCCCAGGGTGAAGGACTTGGGGTGCGGCCGATAGTCGAGCCGATCCACAGGAACGCGCTCGAGGGTCCGGCGCAGGCCTGCCAGCTCATGTTCGAACTCGGGAAGGAGGGATTGGGTGATGGACATGGGGTTTCCTCGAAATGGAGATCCAGGATGCTCCAGGTCTCCTGACACCGTGGTGTCAGGAATGTTCCGGTGGAAGCTGGATGACCTGGGCTGTCGCCTTGGTGGAAGATGGGGTGAGGCCCGAACCCCATGAGTGAGCATCCCGAAGGAACCGCGCTGGCGCAGCTGACCCGAAAGCTGGAACACCTGGCCCGCCTGGGGGGAGAAGCCGACCTGATGGCCCTGGAGCTGGTGGTCTCCGAGCGCATCCGTCAGTTCGAGATCGAGGGCTTCACCCCTGCCCATGATGACGAACACCGGAGGGAAGGCCAGCTCTCCGCTGCGGGCGCCTGCTATGCCCTGCAGGCCAGCCGGATGGCCCTGGTCCATGCCCGCACCGGCTCCCTGGAGGAAAGGCCCTCAGCCGTCCATCCGGCCTGGCCTTTCCATCCGCTGACGTGGAAGCCCTCCTCCATGCGGCGGACCCAGGTCAAGGGTACGGCCCTCAATCTGGCGGAGCTGGCCCGGCAGATCCGGGCGGGCATCCCGTAGTGCCTTGTCGTGCGGTCCAGGTGTTTTCGTTGATGGAGAGACCACCGAAGACTACGGTGGAAGCCGTTCACCTGGGAGTTCCCATGATTGCGGCACGCAGCAGACGGCTGACGACCTTGGTGTCGCTGGCGGGGATGGTCTTGGGGTGGCTCCTGCTCCCGGTGCAGCTGACCGCCAATCCCCCGGAACCCCAGTGCGTCTGCGCGGAATGCGGCACGCCCTGCGGCAGCGGCCACACGGCGGACTGCTCGTCCAGGCCGAAGTCATAGCCCGGTTCAGGAAGGACGCGGTCAGAGTCAGGGCGCTATTTGCGAGTCCGCTCCGGGGCCGCCGTGTGCCGGAAGGCGCCGATCAGGAAGTTGGGACCGTGGGCGGCGATGCCGGCTTCCAGGCTCTCGCCGTCGTAGTAGAACTGGTTGAAGCGGTAGGAGAGCAGCGGGGTGCCCAGCTCCGGGAGGCTCTGAAGGACGGCGAAGGCCAGGTGCACCAGCGCCTCGTTGGCCTGGTACTGGACCAGGGCGGACCGGTCCATCAGCAGGTTGTGCTCGTAGCGATTCAGAGGCCGGCAATAGTAAATGGTCTTGCCATCGAACAGGATCTGGGAGCCGTCCGTGGCGACGGTGTACGTCTTCCCCTTGTCCGAAACCTCGAACTTGAACTCCGACCCGTGCTTGAGGGCCGTCATGAGGCTCTGGAACTTGGGGTGCTTGAGATAGGACGCGCCGTAGTTGACCTTCTTCGGGGCAGGCCTCCGCTCGTTGGAGGTGGGGCCGTACATCATGTGGTTGTAGCGCAAAGCCTGAAGCCGTTCCTCGGGGGTCTGCTTCCGCTCTTTTTCCTTCTTGGGCGCTTTGCTGGCAGCTGCGGTCATCGGCTTCCTTGTCGCTCAGAGGGTCCATCGTCATTGTGGCACAGGCGGCCGACGTTCCGGGGCCAAGCCCCGGGACGAGACCGCGAACCCCGCCCCCGGTCGGCGGGGAGTCCTATCCCTCAGGCGATCGCCGGCCAGTGGTCCGGCGCCGGATTCAGGTCCACCAGGACCCCCTGGCGCTCGGCCCACTCCAGGAAGAGCTTCAAGGAGTCCCAGTCCTGTTCGAACCCCAGGTTCTCCAGGGACCAGCCGATGGCCTCGCGGATCTCACGGGCCAGCTGGAGGTTGGGCAGGCCCATGCCCAGCTCGAAGCCCTCCTCGAGGAGCGTCCTGCGCACCGCGAGGCGGAAGCGCGTGTCATAGGCGTCCAGCACCTCGTCCAGCGCCACGACGTTGGCAGAGATGGAGCAGAAGGGCAGCGCGAAGTGCATAGGACCCCCCTGAGGCAAGTTCCCCGGCACGCAGGTTATCGACCTGCGGCCGGGGATTCTTGAGGTTATTTTTTCGGGTTAAAGGATTAGGTTGTCTCTATTTTCCAGCAACCTCAGCGCCCCACATACTCCTTGGCCTGCTCCTTTCCGGAGAGCACACGCAGGGCGCCCTTGACCAGGGCCCCCATCTCGTTCTCGCCGGGATAGAGGGTGAGGCCGCACCCCATGGGAGCCACGCGGGTCTTGATGTACTCGACCACGGGCTTGCAGCGGGCGGCGCCGCCCGTGAGGATGACCTGGTCCACCTTCTCGCCATCGAAGGCCGGGATCATGGAGGTGATCCACTTGGCGATCTGGTAGGCGAAGGCGTCCAGCACATCCACCACCTCCTGCTCGCCCTTCAGGTAGCGGTTCTCCAGGTCCCGCAGGTCCGCGGTACCCAGCAGGTCGATGAGGCCGCCCCGGCCCTTGTTGAGCTGCTTGAGCTCGGCCTTGGTGTACTTGCCCGAGAAGCAGAGCTCGATGAGCTGGCCCACCGGGAGGCTGCCGCTGCGCTGGGGGGTGAAGGGACCTTCACCGTCCAGGGCATTGTTCACGTCGATGTAGTGGCCGTGCTTGTGGGCGCCGATGGAGATGCCGCCGCCCATGTGGGCGACGATGACGTTGATCTTCTCGTAGAAGGTCTCGTTCTCCTCGGCGTAGCGCCGGGCCGAGGCGATGCCGTTGAGGGCGTGGCTGATGACCCGGCGGCGGATGGCCTTGATGCCCGTGACCTTCACACGCTCGGGGGCCTCGTCCACCACCACGGGATCCACGATGAAGGCGGGCTTGCCGCTGCCGGCCACCAGCTCCTTGGCGATGAGGCCGCCCAGGTTGGAGGCATGGTCGCCCTGGACGCCCGCCAGGAGGTCCGCCGCCATGACCTCGTTCACCCGGAAGGTGCCGTGGGGGATGGGCCAGAGCAGGCCACCCCGACCGGAGACGGCGTCGATGTCCTCCATGGTGATGCCGTTGGCCTGCAGGAAGCGCTCGATGGCCTCCTTGCGGAAGCGGAACTGCTCGGTGATGGGCTTGCCTTCGAAGGGCTTCAGCTCCTCGGCGGAGTGCTGGAGCTCCTGGGTGGTGCGCTCCAGCTCGCCATCGTAGATGGAGAGCTTGGTGGAGGTGGAACCGGGGTTGATGGCCAGCACGCGATAGCGGCGGAAGAACGTGTCCTTGGGGGTCTGGGTCCACTCGCCGTACTTGTGCATGCGCAGGACGCTGGCCTTCACCGCCAGGCGAATGTCCTCGGGGCTGCTGTCCATGGCCAGGTCCACGCCGCCGAAGTGCAGCGCGAAGAATACGGGGAACTTCTTGGCGGTGGGGAAGCGCACCGCGTAGAGGTGGTAGAGCAGGTTGCCCATGTCCAGGTTGGGGCAGATGATGACGTTGGGCGGGCCAGGCCAGGTCTCCAGGCGGGAGCGGTAGTACATGGCCGAGCGCTGGGAGAGGGCCGCGTTGATCTTGACCTCGCCCTGGATCTTGATGGACTTGTAGCGCTCGCCCTTCTCGATGCGCTCCTCCAGGTACTTGGGCACCAGCTCCGTGGCTGCCCGCACCAGTGCCGGGGACGGGCCGTCGTCGGAACCCCAGTCGGAGTAAGAGATGATGGCGCCGCGGATCTCCGGAAGCACCTCCTCCGGGAACAGGTCCCGGGCGATGGCGCAGGTGCCCACGGCGGTGCGGGCCAGGATCTCGGGGGTCATGTTGGCGTTCACGCCCACGTCGCCGAAGACCACGATGTTGTGGGGGAAGATGCCATCGGGATGGTCGTCGGGGAGGACGAAGACGCCGGCCTCGCAGAGGAACTCGCTGCGGGCGAGCATGCGCATCATGGGGCGGGAGTAGTTGCGGTCGCTGTGGACGGCGCCGCCGACCACCGTGTCGGCGTGACCGAACTTCACGGCGCAGATGCCGAAGAGCACCGGATCCGACACCAGGCGGCGAGCCTCTTCCAGGCTCAGGGTCTCTCCGTTGCTGGCTTGGAAATCCACGTAGCCCTTCGCGAACTCCTCCACCAGGTCCGTGCTGGCCGGGAGATCGATGAAGGTGCTCTCCGAGAGGCCGTACTCGATGCGGTTCGGGTCCATGTGGGTGAGCTCGCGTGCGGCGACCTCGCGGATCTCGGCCTCCGTTGCCAGCAGCACGGGCCGGATGAACCGGGTCAGCTGGCAGGCCGCCTCGATGACCCGAGGATCCTTCGGCTCCACGAACACGATGGTGGGGCGGGTCTTCGAGGTCTTCAGGATCTGCCGTTCCAGGGATCCTTCAATGTCGTACATGGAACCTCCAACTGGGCCGGGTGCCATTGTGGCTGAAGTCCCGAAAGGCCACCGGTGAGTCCCGTCACATCTTCAACCTTCGCCGGCTTCCCGCACCCATCCCTTGGCGACCTGAATCCCTTCCCATCCTGGGATGGTCAAGGGAATAAAACGGCGCCAAAGTGGAGGTGACCGCCCCCGGAGATCCCATGCCCCAGGAACCGCCGCCGCTGCCCCGGAGACCCCTGCCCAAGGACCCTCTTTCATCGGTCCCTGCCCGGGATCTCCTTGGCGAGTTGGCCGTCAGGAAGGGTCTCATCACACCCGCCATGCTTCACGATGCCCTGGATGTCCAATTCGCAACCGGATGCCCTGTCGGAGAGGCTCTGCTTCAACGGGGGTATCTTCTCGACACCCAACTGGCCGAACTCATGGCCGAGCAGGCGAAGATCCCTTTCGTCGTCGTCGATTCCCTGGGCTTTACTCCCCAGCAGCTCAACGAGATCCCCGAGACCATAGCCCGAAAACACGCCGTCCTGCCTCTACTGAGGGAAGGAAAGCGCCTGGACGTGGTGATGGCGGACCCACAGGATTTGAATGCCTTGCAGGAATTGACCTTCCTGACCGGCTGCCGCATCAATCCATCCTACGGCGCACGGTCCAAGATCCTTGAAGCCATTGATCGTTTCTACCCACGACACCTTGAGGGTGCCAATGCTCTCATGGCGGCTGGCACCACCGGGGGAAGCGACACGTTTCACATTTCGGGTGGCCAAGCCAGCATTCTCGACGCCACCCAGGACATGGATGCGCCCGTCATCCAGCTGCTCAACCTCATCATGCGCAAGGCCATCCAGCTGCGCGCAAGCGATATCCATATCGAGCCTGGCGTGGAGGAAGGCACGGTCCGCTTCCGCCTGGATGGCCTGATGGCAGATCAGCTCAAGGTGCCCAATCAACTGCACTCCGCACTCATTTCCAGGCTGAAGATCCTGGGACGCATGGATATTGCGGAGCGACGCCTGCCCCAGGATGGCTCCGTGCGGGTGAAACTCGAGAATCGAGAGGCCGACCTGCGGCTCTCCACCATTCCACTGCGGTCAGGAGAGAAGGCCGTCATCCGGATCCTGGATGCCACGGGAGGTGCCTTCGAGTTTGAGACCATCGGGTTCTCAGAGGAGGACCTGCCAAAGGTGGACAAACTCATCCACCGCCACATGGGCATGATCATCATGACCGGCCCGACGGGCAGCGGGAAAACGACCACGCTGTATTCCATGCTGAACCGGATAAAAAGCCGGACCATCAACATCGTGACGGTCGAGGACCCCATCGAATACCACTACCCGGGCCTCAACCAGATGCAGGTGAACGCCGACATCAACCTCACCTTTGCCAC
>CAYZND010000156.1:0-7900 GCA_964479495.1 uncultured Mesoterricola sp. | reverse complement strand
GTCACCACTCTGCTGGGACTCTATCTGCAACCGAATTAATTATAGACATTTTGGGGATGTTGCACTAGCAGTCATCAGGGCTCGATGCGGTGCGACCGACTCCCAATCGGAACGAGCCCCCGAGCGATTCGGGGGTCAATGGATCTGGACCCACACGGAGCCGATGAGAGCCTCAACACGGCTTTTCGGGAAAACCAACCATCGCATTTGACGTGGGCATGTTTGATGCGCATATTTGAGGTGGATCTCGAAGGGGGATCACATGCACCCCTACTACCGGACAGATGCCCCGAAAAAACCCGTCAATCTCAGCCTCAACAGTGACCTGCTGAGGCTTGGGAAGGATCTGGGACTGAACCTCTCCAGTGTCGCTGAGGCTGCGATTACTCAGGCGGTCAGAGAATCCCTTGCGGAGCAATGGTTGAAAGAGAACGCTGAAGCCATCCAGGCATACAACAAGCGTGTAGATGCCCGCGGTGTGTTCAGTGATGACCTGAGAACCTTTTGATGCCCCCGTATTCCATTCACGAAAACCCCAACGCCCGCACCAACGGGGATGTGCCCTTCCTCCTTGATGTGCAATCGGATGTCCTCTCCGTTCTGGCTACTCGCGTGGTCGTCCCGCTTTATCGCCCGGAAGCCGTCCGCTCGCAAGCCATGACACGACTGACGCCGACCGTGATGGTTATGGGCAGGTCTCTGATCGCCATGGTCCCCGAGATGGCGGGTGTCCATCAGCGCGATCTGGGACCCGTGGTAGGGGACCTCTCCTCACAACGGAATGAGCTTCTGCAAGCCATCGATCTGCTGCTGACGGGATTCTGATCATTCCTCAGAACGAAAGGGGAGGCGTCATGCCTCCCGTACCCGTCATCCCTTGGTTATCGCTGACCGGAGATGTCCGGTGTAGCCAATGAAGAGGACGCAGTCGATCTACTGGAGGCGTTCGCCGTAGGATCCAATGGCGATACGGCTTTCAACGTTCCACATCCATCCATCGGTCACAGGGATCGCACCGGTAGGCCCACTTGCTGCGCTTGGTCCAGAGCACGCGCAGGGGTTGGCGGCAGATGGGGCATGCGGCCTGGGGAGGCATCGTGGGACGGCCTCCTTCCGCGGTCGGCTTGTCGTCCTGCCAGGCCCCACAGACAACGCAAATCCGGGAGCCCGATTTGGTGCGCTTCACAGGCCCTTTGCACTTGGTGCAGAAGCCGCCTGCGGGCTTCCCCCACTCATCGCAGTCGAAGATGAGACCGCACGAGCGGTCCGAGCAACTGATGAAGGGGCCGTACTGTCCCTTGCGCAAAGAGAGCGTGCCCTTGCCGCACTTCGGGCATTTCCCTTCAGGTGCCGTGCCCTCCGCACCCTTCGTGGCCTCCCATTTCCCACAGTCTGTACAGACGCGACCCTTGGAAGTGCTCTTCAACCGGCCCTTCTCGCAGGCGGGACAATACGCGACCGCCCTGCCCCGCTCGTCGGAGTCGTAACCGAAGAAGCACCCTTGTCCGCTGCATTTCGTGTAGAACCGCCCTTCCCAGTGCCGGATGAGGACTTGGCCGCCGCACTTGGGACAGGGCTCCGGAAGCGTTGGCAATTCGCGACTGTCGCTCATCTCTTTCTCACTCCCCCCTCAACCGTTCCGCCAGACCGGTGCTACGCACCGTCGGGTTGGTCAGCGCGAAGTTCACCCGCTCTCGCTCTCCGAGAAGCACCACGGACCTCTTGGCGCGGGTGAGCGCCGTGTAGAGAAGCTCCTTGGTCAGCGCCTTGTGGTTCGTGCGTGGCAGGATCAGCGCGATGCGCTCGTATTCGGAGCCCTGGGACTTGTGCACGGTCATCGCGTAGCAGAGCTCCAGCCTCGGCCTCAAGGCTTCGAGCAGGAAGACCTTGAACCCGTCCACCGCTGGGAAGACCGCCGCCTGTCGGACCTCTTGATCGAACCTCACCTTGAGGACGAGACCCTGGTCGCCGTTGAAGATGCCGCGCCGGTAGTCGTTGGACGTCACCATGATCGGCTCGCCGGCGCAGAAGGGGACCACCTGGTTCAGGCCTTCGCCCGTCTCCTGCCGCATCCAGCCATGCATGAGGCGGTTCACCTCCTGGACACCGCGCAGCTCCCCGGCCTCGCGGAGCACGCAGAGCAGGCGGAAACCCTCAAAGTGGGTGAAGAGCTCCTTCAGGCGTTCTTCGTCCCCTTGGGACCATTCGCCATCCGTGTTCCGGAAGACGTGCGCCGTCTTCTCCATGAAGCCGGACAACCCCATGACCTCCCGATCGAACCACCTCCGCAGGAACTCGCGCAGCCTGTCCTTCTCCGGAGCGAGGAGCTCCACCTTCCCGTACGCGAGCCCGTCGAGATCGGCCCTCACATGGATGGGCTCTTCGCCCTTCCAGAGCTCTCCTTCGCGGGAGTGGTTGATGGCCCCGGCCACTTTGAGGATGTTTCGCCCCTCCGGATTGGACTCGCTCATGCGGTAGCTTTGCGTCAAGCGGATGCTCGAGGGTTGAAGGGAGTCCACCAGGTCTTTGTAGGCCCGTCCGGCTTCCACGCTGGGGAGCTGGTCGGAATCGCCCAGAAGGATGAGTCGCGCGCCCGGCGAAAGGGATCGGAGGAGGGCCTCCATGTGCTCGAGACTGATCATGGAGGCCTCGTCCACAATCACGACCTTGGCCGGAAGCGGGTTCTCGCCGTCGAACCGGAACCGCTCCGTTCCGGGGTTCCAGGAGAGAAGACGGTGGAGGGTCATCGGCTCGGGGAACGCCTCGAGGATCCTGTTCTCCGCCTCGCCCAGGGCCTTCAGCCTGCCCAGCGCCCCCCGGATGGCCTCGCCCATGCGCTGGGCCGCCTTGCCCGTGGGCGCAGCCAAGGCCACGAGGTCCATGCCCATGGACGGCTGGTGCATCAGCGCGCGTAGGATCGCAACGACGATGGAGGTCTTCCCGGTGCCTGGGCCGCCGGTGATGAGCGCCAGGGGGTGCTCCATGGCCAGCTGCACGGAGGCTCGCTGCTCCGCATTCAAGGCCACGGGCTCCGTGAAGACCGACTCCGGGACACTGGAAGGCCTGGGGGGCTCGGCGGACAAGATGTTCCGAAGCTTTCCGAGGAGCCTGGTCTCGGCCGCATGCATCCGGTGGGTGTAAAGCCATGCACCATCCTGGATGATCGGCTTCGCATCCCCAGGCCGGCCAACCAGACAACTACCCTGGAGGGATCCGAGGAGGGAGGCGAGGTTCAGATCGGCGCGGCCGCATTTCCTGAGGAGGACCTGCGCTGGATCGCCGTCACCGGGAAGAGTGGCCATGCGGGTGTTTCCCTGCGCCTCGCTCAGGAGCAGAGAGAGGGCGAGCAGGAAGGTGTCCTGGCGCGCCGCTCCGCCCGATCCGGCCTGGAGATCCGCCAGTTCCCACGCGAAAGCCAGGGGATGAGGGTCTTGACCCAGATCTCGAAGCGCCTCGAGGACCCCTTCGGGAAAAGCTTCCCTGTCGGGATGCAAGTCCTTGAACCCTTGCAGGGGATCACGCATCTTTGGCTCCTCCCGCATGGACAGGGATCAATCGCTCGATGGGAAGCGCCTTCAACTCCTGTTCCCAGGCCTGCACCTCCTCCCAGCTCGGGAGGCAGGTCCACACACCCGCATCAGGCAACCCACGCAAGAACACGTAGAGGACACCTCCGAACCCCTGTTCATAGGCCTCCTTGGTCTCGAAGCCGAGGAAGCGGCAGACCGCCAGGGTGTATACCTTCACCTGGAGGATGTACTCCTTGTCCATCTTGGCCTGGAGCGACTCGGGACCGTATCCCCCACGTTCCTGCAAGTCGTTGGTCTTCCAATCGAGGAGGTAAGCCTTCCCGTGCATCTGGAAGAGCACGTCCATCGAGCCATGGAGGAAGTCCCGCTGACCAGGGTAAGGCGTCATGAAGTCGAGTTCCCGCAGGATCCGCTCCGCATTTGCCACGACAACCGTCCCCCCGCCCGGGAGCGGGAGCTCGCCACCGAGCCCTGCATGGACCCAGGAGAGCGCCTCATCAGGATCCTCAACCGTCAGACAGGCCTGGGCCATCGACTGGACTCGCGGATCCTGCTTCCACTCCTCCAGGCCGCGGCCGTCGAACGTCTTCAGGTCCACCTGCTGGAAACCCGTGTGGACGCATGAGCCGAGCTTCGCACCTCGGCGGGAACCATCGGAAGTCCCCTGCGAGGGATCGAGGAGCTCATCCTGGACTTCCTGGTCGAACTTCTCGAGTCCCTTCTGAAGCCCCGTGAACGACCAGAGCCAGGTAGGCCTACCCGCCACAGCCAGTGTGCGGAAGTCGGGAAGAGGCAATGCTGGTGGGAGCACCGGCTGCCAGTCCGCGAGCCTTGTGGCGAGCTCGCCAGCCTCCATGGGCTCGAGTTCCTGGGCTTGCGTGCTTTGGATGTGCCGGTGTTCCTTTGGCAACTCCTCCGTGCCTAGGAGCGTGCGGAGACGCCTGTTCACGCAGCAGTAAGGTCCCTTCGGGTCCCCAGTCTCCCGGTCGAATGAGGAGTTGCCTGAGGGGAGTGTGCTTCCGAGCCGGTAGCGCGGGAGGATGAGCCGAGCCTTGGCACGGGTCAGCGCCACGTAGAGCAGCCGCTCCCCCTCCTCCTCATCCTCCATCTGGATCCAACGCTTCACATCCTCAGGGGCGCTGTCGACCGGGCCCACCCACGCCCGGCGCTCGTCGCATCCGTTCAGGTGGTAGCGATGGATGTCGCTCTCCTGGCCCTTGGAGAGCCCTCCAAAGAGGACCACGACGGGGGCCTCCAGTCCCTTGGCCTTGTGCATCGTGAGGATCTGGACGGCGCCGGACTCGCGCTCCAGACGCTGGACCTTACCATCTTCCACGGACGGGAGCTCGGTCCCGTCGATCCACCGCTGGACCTGGACTGCCATGTCCACCACCGTGCAGTGCCGGGTGACCGCCTCCTGCTGGAGCAACTCGAGGATATGGAAGAGGTTGGTCAGCGTCCGCTGTCCCTCTTCCAGGAACAGCAGGCGTTGGGTCATCCCGCTGTCGGAGACGATCCGGTGGAAGAACTCGCCGAACCGCCCTTTGGCCGCCAGATCCCTCCAGGATGATAGGCGCCTCAGGATCAGATGGCTCTCGGGCAGCTCCCGACAGCCCTCGGCCTCCGCGAAGGAGAGACCGAAGAACGGCCCCAGCAGCGCCTTGACGCGCCGGCCTTCGTGGTGTGGCGCGTCGATGGCTAGGAGCAGATCCCGGCAGGCGGCCGCCTCGGGACCGTCGAACAAGCCTTCCTGCTTGTAGAAGGCCGCGGGGATGCCGGCCTCCTTCAGCGCTGTGGACATGATCAGCCCTTCCGAGGTCGTCCTGGTCAGGACGAAGACGTCCCCGGGCCGAATGAGCTCGGCCTTCCCGACCTCCCCGAAGCGTGCCTGCCCGATCGTCCTTTTCAGTGCCTGTGCCAGGGCTCTGGCGCAGGCGCGCTTGGTCCGGCCTGCCTGCCCCGCGACCACATCGACCACCTGGATGGCGCTGAGGGACTTCCCCCCTGGATCGAGAAGCTTCAAGCCCCTCTTGCCGCAGCTCACATCCCCCTTGTAGTGGTTGACGTTCCCTCCCGTGAAGAACGGATCTCCTTCGTGTCCGCGCAGGATGTCGTTGTAGGCCTCGATCACCTCAGGGGTGGACCTGAAGTTCGTCGTGAGCTGGAGGGGATCCCTCCCTGTAACGTCCCTGACAGCCTGGATCGCCTGTGTGTACGTCGGCAAGTCCCCACTACGGAAACCATAGATGGCTTGCTTGGGGTCCCCGACGAGGATGAGGCGATGGGACGGCCCCGCCTGTAGGAAGACCTTCCGGAAGATCTCCCACTGCTTCCTATCCGTGTCCTGGAACTCGTCGATGAGCGCCACCTGGAAGCGTTCCCTCAGCCGCTGGACCAGGGAATCGCCCCCCTCCTGCATGACCGCTTGGTGGACCTGGCCGATCATGTCGTCGAAATCGTAAAGGCCCTCCTCCAGCTTGTAGCGCTCCAGGCTCTCCAGCAGGGGCGGTAGGAACGCCGCGACCCAGAGGAGCTTGGCGTCGAGCCTGAGCAGGCGGGCATAGGCCTTCCCGAGCTGCTCCGCCTCACCTGTCAGGCCGGGCAGGGAGAAGTTCTGCCCCTGCTTCCGGAGTTCCTTGATGTCCACCCTGGTCCAGAAGGCTTCCGGGGTTCCCTGGGTCCTCGCGTCCGCCAAACCTTGAAGCACCATCTGCAGACGGCCCCCCATGGCCTTGAAGCTTGCTGGCGCGCATCCGACCGCCTTGAAAGCCGTCTTGAGAGGTCCACTGGAGGCCTCCGCGATGAAGGCTTCCGCAAGGTGAATTGGAAACTCCGTCAGAGCGGACCGGGGCTCCTCAGGCGCGGGAAGGTCCAGGCACTCCCGTTCCTTATAGGCCTCCCGGAGAAGCTTCTCCAGTTTCCCAAGCCCCTTCATGTGCGCGATCGCCAGCTCCAGCCGGCTCCTGTCCTGGGCCGCGAAGCGGGTCCTGAGCTGGTCGAGGAAGACACGATGGAAGCCCTCCTCCGTGGAGATGGCCTCCTGCTGGAAGAGACGGGCTCCCTCAAAGGCGGCGTCCTTCAGGACCTGCTGGCAGAAGCCGTGGATCGTGGAGATGGTCGCGCGGTCGAAGCCATTCAGGGCCTGCCGGAGCATCTCCTTCTGCCGCTCGGAGATCTCCCATACGGGTTCTCCTTCCCGGCCGGCATCGTTTCCCAAGGCGACCAGTTCCTCCAGCTTGGCCCGCACCCGGGAGACGAGCTCGAGGGTGGCCTTCTTGGTGAAAGTCACAACCAGGATCTTTTCCAGCGGAACTTCATTGAGCAGGAACTGCACGACCAGGTGTTCGAGGGTATAGGTCTTCCCCGTCCCCGCGCTGGCCTCGATGACGCAATGGGAGGAGCCGAGGTGGTCCAGGATGGCGGGCTTGGCATAGCTGACCATCACTCCACCTCCGCGGAACTGAAGACCTGCTCGAGGAAGTCGCCATAACGGGCCTGGGCGAGTCCCGCGGGATCGTCCGGTGGCTCGTATCTCAGGGGCTCGGGCACGGGACCACGGAGGGTGGTGAAGCCGCCCGTGCGCATGCCATTCCCCAGCTCCCCTTCCACAAACTCCAGGATGGAATCCCGGCTCAGCTCCGGCCAGTCGTTCAGCACGGCCTCAATCGGCATGAGGACGGCATGGTTGCCCGTCAGCAAGTCGTGCACCCAGCTCTCCAGCTGTTCCCTCGCCTGCTCTTGAGTCATGGGACGGAAGGTGAGTGTCTTCTCGAAGGCGTCTTTCTTCGGCTTGTGGAAGATGAACCGGGCAGCATGCTCACGATGTCGGGGATCGACCCACGTGAGCACCACATGCTCCAGGTAGGCCTGAAGCGCCTTCTTCCGAAGCTTGTTCATGCCCGAAGCACTGGGTGGTTCCCCCTCCTCCAGGAACAGTGAACCGGCCCATTGCGGTCTCAACTCTCCGGTCAAAGAGACGCGCTGCACTCTCCCGTCGATCCGGACCGACAGCTCGAGGGCAGGCTCGGCATGGTCCACGCCCGAAGCGGCCGAAGATCGCGCCCCGAAACGCCAGATTTCGGGACGCCCGGGCTCAGCCTGGAGAGCTGTCGACCAGGCCTCGATGAGCCCCATGTTCTTGGCCTTCTCGCTCTCGGCGAACACGCCGAAGGGCGCTTCCGCCCTGGCTTGGAGCTTCTTCAACAGCTCGGTGTATACGGTCTCGGGGTCCTCCTTCTTCCGGAAGACCCTCATGACCACCTCGCGCTGGAGCTTCCAGCCCTCTAGGAAGTCACTCTCGAAACACTCGTCCTCGATCAGCGTGCGGTCCTCCAGCTCCTCTCGACGCCGGCCCAGCCGGACGGCCGCGG